>PLLD01000043.1 GCA_003141205.1 Gemmatimonadota bacterium | reverse complement strand
CCGCGCCGCGATGGCGGCCGCCCGCTGCACCGCGGCCGCCCGGTCCGCCGCGGCGGGCGTCGGACCGAGCCCGATGAGGAGGACACGGCGGGGCCCGCTCGGGCCTCCCGCGAGGTGCAGCACCTCGGATTTTCCGCCGCGGAAATCCTTGCGCTCGAGCGTCCGGGCCAGCGCACCACCGAGCGCATCGTTCACCGGCGACAGGGCCGCCGTCACGGCGGCGGCCGGCGGAAGAGCGAGGACGAGGAGCGGGGTATCCAGACCGGCCAGATCGACGCGACGCACCGTAAGGGCAAGAGTCATGGCGCCAATCTACTCCGTCAGCCAGTCGTTCCGAAGCCGGCCGCGATCGCGTTAATCGAGAGGAGAAGAGCGGCCAGGTACGCCACGCGCTCCTCGGGATCGCTCGTCGCGGCGCGAAAGCGCCGCAGCAGCTCGATCTGCTGGTGATGCACGCGCTCGAGCATGGGGAGCCGCCGATCGATCCGGCCGCGCAGCAGCGAGAAGCGTTGCGCGATCATCGTCCCGCCGGAGATGCGCAGGAGCCCGTCGATGGTCCGGGCGTGTTCGGCTTCGACCAGACCGAGAATCGCGTGGCGCGTCGCGAGGTCGGGAACGAGCTCGGCGTACGCGCGGCAGAGGTCGATGTCGACCTGCAGCAGGGTCTTCTCCGCCTCGTCCAGAATGAGGCGAAAGAGCGGGAAGGTGTCGAACATCTCGCGCAGGATCGCGGCTCCCCGATCGCCCCGAATCGACAGAAAGGATCCGATCGCGCTGCCGATCCCATACCACCCCGGAACCACGTGCCGGTTCTGCGTCCAGGCGAAGACCCACGGAATCGCGCGCAGGTCCGCGAGGGCGCGGGCGCTCGCGCGCCGAGCGGGGCGCGATCCCAGGTTGAGCAGAGCCAACTCCTCGAGCGGGGACGCCGCGCTGTAGTACGCGAAGAAGGCGGGGTGCTCCACCAGCCCCCGATACGCCGCGAAGGCGGCGCCGGACAGCGCCTCCATCGCCTCCGTGAAATCCGGGCGCGGCTCGTCGGGATGGCCCTCGAGCGCGTGCTGCAGGACGCTGGCGCCGAGCAGCTCGAGCTGGTAGAGGGCGGCGTCGCGCGTCGCGAATTTGTACGACACGACTTCGCCCTGCTCGGTGAGGCGCATGCGGCCGTTGATCGACCCCGCCGGTTGCGCCGCGATCGCGCGTCCGGTCGGTGTGCCTCCGCGCCCAACGGAGCCGCCCCGCCCGTGAAAGAACGAGATCGCCACGCCGGCTTCGGCGCCCACACGCGTCAGCTTGGTCTGCGCCTTGCTCAGCTCCCAATTCGACGTGAGGAACCCGCCGTCCTTGTTCGAATCGGAGTAGCCGATCATGACCTCCTGGGTCCCGCCCAGCGCGCGGACACTGCGGCGCACGACCGGCACCTCCAGGAGCGAGCGCATGATCGCGGGAGCGGTGCGGAGGTCGGCGATCGTCTCGAACAGCGGGACGATCGGCAGCGTGCAGCGCTCCACCCCCGCGGCATCGAAGAAGAGTCCCGCCTCCTTGGCCAGCAGGTACGCGGTCAGGACGTCGTCCACCCCCGCGGTATTGCTGATGATCAACGACCCGAAGGCGCGGCGGTCAACCTCGTTCCGGACATCGTGGACCGTGCGGAGCATGCTGAGCGGCTCCGCCGCGGCCGCGGGCACGGGCCGGGCGGTGCGCTCCGGGGTCCGCGGGGAGCCCAGCTCGGTCACGAGCCAGGCGCGCCGCGCCTCGGGGGTCGCAATGTCCACGGCATCCGCGGCCGCGAGCGCGTCCGCCGCGCCGCGCAGGATCGACGCGTGCTCCCGCAGATCGAGCCGAGCGGTCGAGAAGCGAAAGACCTCGGCCTCGCGGCGGAGGGGCGCGACGAGGGCGTGCGCGAGCTGCTCGCAGCGCGATTCCCGCAGCGCGCGCTCGAGCAGCAGGAGATCGGCGACGAGATCGTCGGCGTCCGCGTAACGCGGCGCGATCGTCTCGCTCCACCCCCGCTCCGCGTGGTCGATCGTCGCCGTCACGCGTCGCTGCACGAACGTCAGGTATTGGCGGAAGAGCTCATTCGGATTCCGCTGCGCGATCAGGGCCGCGTCACCGCTCTGGGCGAGGGCTTTCACGAGCGCACGCTGGAACCAGAGGGGGACCGCGACGGCGTCCTGCGAGATGCTGAGCGCGCGGAGCAGCATCGAGAGGCGCCGGGCGTATCGGCGCAGGCTCGCGAGGCGGTAGGAGCGGGTGGCTTTCCGCGTGACCTCGGTCGTGACGGACGGGTTCCCGTCGCGGTCGCCCCCGATCCACGAGCCGAACTCGAGGAAGGCGCGGACGTCCGCGCGCGCTTCGGGGTAGTAGTCGTGCACGGCGCGCACGAGGCGATCCTGCAGGATCGGCACCGTGTCGAAGAGGTTTTCCGCGAAGAAGTAGAGGCCCCACGCGACCTCCTGCTCCACCGTCGGCTTCTGGAGCCGAAGCTCGCCGGTGAGCCACAGGAGATCGAGCTCGTTCCGGAGCTGGGTCTCGAGCGCGGCGCGCTCGAGCGGAGTCCATCGATTGCTCTCGAGCTGGTCGAGCCGCGCGTAGATGTTGCGGTGCTTCTCGAGGACCGTGACCCGCTTCGCTTCGGTCGGGTGCGCCGTCACGACCGGGGTGATGTGCAGGGCGGCGATCATCGCCTCGATCGTCTCGGTCGAGACGCCCCGCTCGCGGGCCTCGCGGAGCACGCGGGCGAAGGTTCCGCCCATCTGGTCGTGCCCGAAATCGGTCTCGGCCTGACGCCGTGCCCGGAACGCCATGTACTGCTCGCCCAGGCCGAGCATCTGGAACCAGAGCCCTTGAGCCTGCAGCGCGCGCGCGACCGTGCGCGGCGCGCCCGGCCCCCCGATCACCTCGCCGCGCAGCGCAGCAGCGGCCTCGGGATGGCGCTCGCGCACGACCGATTCCAGGAGTGTGAGCAGGAGGTCGGCTGGAGTGGCGGACGCCAGGACATCTCCGGCGCCTGCGCTCGGCGGCGCACCAGCGGATCCTGCCATATCAGACCGAACGAGCGCGGCCCGCGGCGTCAGCCGGCGGAGACCCGGCGGCGGGGTGCGATGGGAGCGCACGGGTCAAACGGCTGACCTCTGCTTCCAGCGCCTCGACCTGCAGTTGGAGGGCGATCACGGCCGCCTCGTCGTGGGCCGAGCGGCCCTCGATGCGGCGGGCGACGGCGGCGCGAATCGAGGGGAAGAAGAGCGCCCCGAGGAGTACCGGGCCACCCACTCCGAAGACGATACCGAGGATCGGGATGAGGAGAGCAACGACATCCGCGTGCATGGGCGACTCCGGTGAGCCTGGCAGGGTATCGGCCCAAGCAATATGGTTCGCGCGTAGGGTGATGATCCAGATGACGATCGGAAGTGATGCCGTGACCGACAGGGCCGCGTCGCGCGAGTCAATCGCGTGACGCTGCCCCTCGTCGTGCGCGTGCGCCGACTGGCGCTTCGCCTGCGCAGGCCATCACGCTCCGTTTCGGCGGTCGAGGGGGAGGACGCGCGCCGCCCGGCGGCGCCGGACTGGCCGGCCTTCGCGGAGCGCCACATCGGACAACTGCTCACACAACTCAAGGTCGACTGCGTCCTCGACGTCGGCGCGAACCAGGGTGGCTTCGCAGAAATGATTCGCCGCGCCGGATGGGGCGGACGCATCATGTCGTTCGAGCCGCAGACGGCATGCCGCACGGTCCTCAGCCGGCGCGCGGCGCACGACCCCGCGTGGTCGATCCACGGGGCCGCGCTGGGCGACGAGGAGGGCACGGTGCGCCTCACGCTCCGGGCAGCGTCCACGGTCACATCGCTGCACGAGCCGCGTCTCGAATCGGCGATCACGGACGAACCGGGCTTCCGGGAGAAATTCGACGTCGTCGGGTATGAGGATGTCCCCGTGCGCCGGCTGGACACCCTGCTGGACGAGCTGTTGGACGAGCTGTCGGGTGAGCGGCCGGAGCGGATCTATCTCAAGATCGACACACAGGGACATGACGAAGCGGTGATCGCCGGGTCCGCGGAGATCTTCTCCCGCGTCGTCGCGTTACAGGTCGAGCTGACCCAGGATCCGCTGTATCACGCGACGTCGCACGCGGCAACCGTCATGGAGGAGTTGCATCGGTCGGGGTTCGATCTCAATGCCACCTTCCCGGTCTTTCGCGATCCGCACAGCCAGGCGATGCTCGAATTTGATGGCGTCTTCGTGCGGAGCGCCCGCCGGGGACCGCGTCTGACTCCGACGGAGCTGGCGGCGATCTGGAAGCCGGCGAGCGCCGACGGCCCATAGGCCGGCCCTCGGCGGCCGGCGTACAGCGCCGCCGTCACGGGCGCCTACATGTGTTGCATGTCCCCGCGCGCCCAGATCGCTGCCGTGTCGGTCGCGAATGGGTAGACGTGCACCATCCACCCGAAGAAATGCGGGAGGAAGCGCCCGCCCGCCGCCGCGCATGCGGGCTGGGTCGCCATCGATCCGCGCGGTCCAAAAAGAGGGCGTCCGTCGGGACCGCGCTCGGCCCAGCGGCTCGCGTCGCTGGCCGCGGCCGGCACGCACAGGTTCACGTGCTCGTGCCATTGCGCGATGCTCAGCGGAACGCGCGCGTTGAGATCCGAGAGCGACGCCCATCGCGGGGCCGTGTACATCGCGCCGACCAGGCGATACGCACTGTCGCCGGTCCGCTCGTACAGCAGTGGTTAAGCGCGCAGATGGGCGGAATCGGTGTGCGGTGTACGGTTCGCTCGAAATTTACTGCCGGTACATACTGCCCGTACATACTGCCCGTACAAGCCCTCCCGGGGTCGACCCGTCCAATCTCGGAGCCGTGCGTTGCCGCCTTCCAGCGCGGCGCCTACGTTGTCGGCAACCATTTGAACCGGGAGATTGGGGTGAGCGACCGAACCATCTCGCGACGCCTAGCCGCAGCCTTTGGGGGCGCCTGCACCATCGCGGCACTTTTCGTGTGCGCGACCGCGACGCGGGCGCAGGGCGTGGACGGCGCGCATGGGGTGAACCTCGCGGACCGCGATACCACGTGCGCGCCCTGCCGGGACTTCTATCGGTACGCCAACGGCGCGTGGCTGGACCGGACGACGATTCCGGCCGAATGGCCGATCTGGGACGGATTTCTCGAGATCATCGAGCGTACGGCGACCGTCGTGCACGGGTTGCTCGACTCCCTCGTGACGGCCGACACCCGACCGGGAACGCCGGCGTGGAAGGTCGGGCACTACTACGCGTCGTGCATGGACTCGGCGCGGATTGAGCGGGACGGTGCGACTCCGCTCCGCGCGGAGCTCGGCCGGATCGATGCCATCGCGTCGACGACCGGATTGCAAGCTGAGATCGCCCGCTTGCAGCGCGAAGGGATTGGCGTCGGTTTCAACTTTACATCGGGCCAGGATCCGAAGCACTCGACCGATGTCATCGCCGACCTGAGTCAGGGCGGGATCGGCCTGCCGGACCGGGACTACTATTTCCGCGCGGACACGGTCGCGCAGCGGACGCGGCGGCAATACGTGGCGCACGTGGCGCGCCTGCTCGCGCTCACGGGCGTGCCGAATGCGGCGGCGACGGGCCAAGCGAAGCGGATCATGGCGATCGAGACCCAGCTCGCCAAGGCATCGATGACGATCGTCGAGCGCCGCGACCCGAACGCGATTTATCACAAGATGACCGCGTCCGAGCTGGCGGCAGCGACGCCGGCATGGTCGTGGCCCGCGTTCTTCACGGCGGTCGACGCGCCGCCGATCGCGGTTGCCAACGTCGAGGAGCCCGCGTTCTTCACCGCGATGAACGGGATGCTGCGGACGGTCCCGTTGGCGGATTGGCGCGCGTATCTACGCTGGCAGTATGCGGCGGCCGCCGCGCACTCGCTCAGCCGGGCGTTCGTGCGCGAGGAGTTCCGATTCGACTCCACACTGACCGGGGCGACGGTATTGCACCCTCGCTGGAAGCGCTGCGCGGCGTCCACCGATGGCGCGTTGGGGGAGGCGTTGGGCCAGGTCTATGTGGAGCGCGCCTTCCCGCCGGAGGCAAAGGCCAAGGGACTTCAGCTCGTCGCGAATCTGGAGGGGGTGCTGCACGACGACCTGTCGACGCTCGCGTGGATGGACACGGCCACGCGGCGGCAGGCCATCGTCAAGCTGGCCGCATTCGCGAACAAGATCGCGTATCCCGACCGGTGGCGGGACTACAGCGCGTTGCCCGTGACGGCGGGACCGTACTGGTCGAACCGCGAAGCCGCCAACACATTCGAAGTGCATCGGCAGCTGTTGAAGATCGGCAATCCTGTCGACCGCAACGAGTGGGGGATGTCACCCGCGACGGTGAACGCCTACTACAACCCGCGCATGAACGAGATCGTCTTTCCGGCGGCGATCCTGCAAGCGCCATTCTTCGATCCGGCCGCCGACGCCGCATCGAATTACGGGGCGATGGGCGCGGTAATCGGGCACGAGATGACGCACGGATTCGACGACGAGGGGCGGCAGTACGACGCGGACGGAAATCTGCGGGACTGGTGGACGCCGGCGGATGCCGCGGCCTATAAGGCCCGCGCGGCGCGGATCGTGACGCAGTACGGTGCATACGTGGCGTTGGATACGATCCACATCAACGGCGAGCAGACGCTGGGCGAGAACATCGCCGACATCGGCGGGCTCCGGATCGCGTATCGTGCCTTGGAGCGGTCCCTCGAGGGGCAGCCGCGTCCTCTGATCGGCGGACTGACACCGGAGCAACGGTTCTTCGTGGCGTTCGCCCAGGCGTGGCAGGCGAAGACGCGGCCGGAATATCTGCGGACGCTCGTGCAGACGGACGTGCATTCGCCGGATGAGTGGCGCGCGCTGGGTGCCGTCGTCAACATGCCGGAGTTCGCCCAGGCGTTCGGATGCCATGCGGGCGATCCGATGGTGCGGCCGGACTCGCTGCGCGGAGAGATCTGGTAAGGCTGGCGGCGGAAATTCCAGGAGAGCGGAACTACCGACCTTGCAGCGACGCTAACGCATGCTAACGCATGCTAACGCATGCTAACGCATGCTAACGCATGCTAACGCATGCTAACGCATGAGCGAGCGGTCGGGCGGTGGCGGGCGTTGCGGCGGGAAGGACGCGGGCGAGCCGGGGCGCTGGAGCACTTGGGTCACGACCTCGAGCTGCCGTTCGAGCGCGTCCATGCGGAGCTTGAGCTCCACGAGGGTGGCCTCGTCCTCCGCGGCACGTCCCCCAAGGCGACGGGCGACGGCTGACCGGATCGACGAGAAGAACAAGGTGCTCACCGCCAGTGGGGCACCCACCACGAACACGAGAGCCACCACCAGCATTCGAAAAGAAGTCTTGTCCACGCGCTCCCTCCGATACGGTGGGTCCTGCGGGAACCTAGGGGCATGGAGCGCCGCGGCGCGGGCGCTAGCTCGTAACGCCGAGTTGTTGCAGGATGGTCCCCATGTCGAAGTACTGCCGCTGCAGCTTTACTTTCCCCTTCTCGACGGCAATCTCGACCACGTTACACGCCCGGAACTCGATGCGCTTGCCGGTCGCCGCGATCGGACCCTTGGGCATCTCCATCGGTCCCGTGTGGGTCCCTTTCCACGTCACTTCGAGCACGACCGTGTTTCCGCTCACCAAGGCGCTGTGGAACGTGGCCTCCGAGTCGGGGAACGCGGTGGCCCAACCCCGCCACAGGGCCATCACCAGGTCGAGTCCCTGGGCCTTTCGATGGCTGGCGACTTCATCGTAGACGATATCGGGCGTAATACTGGCTTTCACTGCATCCCAGTCCTTCCGACCGTAGGCACGCAGGGGGGCCTTGGCGGCATCGATGAGCTGCGTCGGTGAGAGCAACGTCGCGGGCGCAGGCATACTCGTCCTCCCGGTGTCGGTATGGGGCGTTCGACGGCAGCGCAGTCCCTCAACCTATGCCGGACTGCTTACACTCACCCGCTGAGTCCGTCATCGGGGCCTGGCGGAACGGCCCGGTCGGGGTCTCGTCAAAAACAGCGGGCCACCCCCTCCCCCCCTTCCGGCGCGCCCGCCGACGCGACGCCGGGGCTAGGCGCCCCGCGGCTCGTCGGAGCGTCGGAGCGTCGGAGCGTCGGAGCATCGCGTGGGACGGATGGATTCGCGGCGCTTGTGCTACGCGTGCGTCAGTAGCGCGATCAGAATGACGATCGGGATCGGTACCCCGAGCAGCAGCAGCAATATCGAACGCATGTCAGCTCTCCTGGATTGACGTCGGCTGTATCGAGTCCGGGTTACGCGCTCTTGACCTTGTCCCGCTGCCGGCCGCCGATCGTGGCGGCCACGCTCGCGCAGAACGCACCGGTTAAGAGAGCGACGAAGATCCACAACGAGAGATGCGCGAGCGCCTTGCGAGCGGTGTCCGCGGCTTCGCGGGCCTGAGCGGTCACCTGCGATACACGGGCTTCCGCATCGGACTGCGAGAGTCCTGTCCGGGCGGCGATCACCTGGGCCAGATAAGTCCGGTCGGCGGCGGGAGCATCCGCCTGCCTGACCGATTTGGCGAAGATGCGTGCGACTTCGCCGCGTACCGAGGCATCCGGCCGGTCGGGGCTCGGATGATCGGACCGAAACAGTGCGTCCACGAAGTAGGCATCGGGGCCGCCATCGGATTCCGCTCCGCGTCCGGCGGCGGCGGCCATCGCCGAGCCCGTCCCTCGTGCCGCGCCGCCGGCGACCGCCGCGGCAGCAGAGGCCAGGAACGCGACCGTGATCACGAGACCCACGCACCACGCCAGGAATCCGTGCGCGGTATCGCGGAAATACACCTCGTCGGTGTGAATGCTCACCCACCGCGTGCGGAGCCGGCCCGCGAGATAGCCACCCATGGCGGACGCGATGACCTGCACGACGATGAGCCACAGGATGGCGGCCATCCCGATCGTTGCGGCGGACGCCCCGACGCCTGTCCAGGGGGACACGGCGGAGAGTCCCAGGCCGGTGCCGAGCGGGAGGAGAATGAGCCACAGCGCAGCGGTGACGAATGCGCCACCGACGACCGCCGCCCACGAGACGCCGGATGCCGACATCTCGGCGTACACGTTACCCGAAGGGGATGCCAGAGACGATTCCATGGGATTGCCTTCCTCATTCGCTCGGTGAGCTGACGGCACGCGCAGGTGTCTGCGTCTCACATCATTGTCGAATGCCTCCCACGCACGAACCATACCAAGCCACGTGCGCGGCCAGATGCGCCATCGCGCCATCGCCGGCTCGCCGGATAGCTGGGCCCTTTTCGATCCGCTAGATTGCGCGGNNCGCAGGGGACTCAAAATCCCCCGACCTTCGGGTCTTACGAGTTCGAGTCTCGTCCCGGGTATGGCTTGAAGCAGACTGGGGCCGCGCGGCTCACCGGCGCGCCCGGCCACAGCGAAATCCCGGCTAGAACGGCGCTGCCTCCAGCGAATCCGCCATCGCGTTCGCCCCTCCGCCCCCCTGTCCGCGTTTGAACAACGGGGGATGCGCCGCCACCACCTGTTGCAGCTGATCGAGCCGCTTGCGCAGCGCCTGCTGCAACGCGTAGTACCGTACGCGTTGCACGGGCGTGAGATACCCGGCGAGCTCGCGCTGCTCCTCCTGCACCAGGTCCAGCCGCTCACGTTGAATCGCGAGCAGCGAATCCATGAGCGCGCTCACGTGCGCCTGGTTGGCAGCCACCCCCGGACGCAGCTCGCCCTGCAGCGACTGCCGCACACCGCGCTCGCTAACCGACAGCGCCCGCCGCCGCCCGCCGAAGCGCTGGTTCGTCGCACGGAGCTGTGCCATCTGGGCGTCCGTGAGGGCCAGCCGCGTCTGCACGACATGGGCAAACCGCTCTCGAATCCGCTGCTCGAGCGCGCGCCGCCCGACACCGCCCGGCTGAGCGGGCGCTGCCTGCCCGTGCACGACCGCTGGCACCGCGAGCGTCACACCGCACGCGAGTACCGCGAGCACGGCTCCGATGCGCCGTCGGCTCTGCCCGCCACGCCTCATAGGGACTCCCCCCCCCGGGCCGACAGCGCCGGCCCCGCCAGATCCGGCTCCCCCTCCGGTACCGCGTCCAAGCGATCGATGTCACCCAGCAACTCGTTGAGCTGCGCGTCGCTCAGATCGGCCAGCCGTCCACCGACCTCGAGTCCGCCCTCTGGTTCCGTCGACGCGACCTCCGTCGCCATGGCGCCGACCGGTGCAGGCGCCACGTGTGCCGGTGCCGACACATGCGGGCTGCGCGCGGGCAGCTGAGCCACCTCGGGCGGGCTCGCAGCGGCAGCGGGTACGGGTAACTGGATCGACGGCGCCGTCCGCACGGGCGGGCGCATGCGATTCTGCAGTACCGCGACCGATAACGCCCCCACCGCGACCGTCGAGATCACGGCGGCGATCCGCCACGCGTATCGATACGCTCGCGGGGGCACGCGGGATCCCACCATGCCGGGCCGGCGGGGCAACGCGCTGACGATCGCCGCGATGTCGGTGGGCGGTGTCACCGCCCATCCCGCGCGACGAGCGGTGCGTACCAGCTGGAGCTCCGCCTGACACTCCGCGCACGTCGCGACGTGCGCGAGCAGCCGGGTCCGATCGGCGCTCGACAACCGGCTCCCGCCGTCGGCCGCATCCGCGACGAGGTCGGGCAGTAGATCGCGCGGCTCGAGGGAGGCACCGGCGGCCGGTCCCCCCCCACCCTCACCCTCACCCTCACCCTCGCCCCAGCCCACACAGTCACGCATCGAGTCGCTCCTTGATCGCCCGCACGGCGTTGAAGTAGTGCACCCGCGCCGCCCCCTCCGTGGTCCCCGCGATGACCGCGATCTCCTTGTACGACAACCCCTCCGTCACACGCAGCGTGAACACCTGCCGCTGCATCGGCGACAACTCCGTCACCGCCTGGTGCACCCGCCGCTCGGTTTCCTCCGCCACCATCCCGTCCAGCGCCGTCGCCGTGGTCGCCGCATCCGCATCCGGGACATCGGCCTGATCGCGCCGTCGCCGCGCCGACCGATGGCGATCGACCACGAGCCGGCGCTCGATGGTGAAGAGCCACGTCCGCAGCGAGCTGTCGCCGCGAAAGCTCTCCAGCGATCGAAATGCGCGCACGAATGTATCCTGCACGACCTCATCGACGTCATCCCGCACGCCCACGCTCGCCGCGAACCGCGCCAGCGCCTGTGCGTGCCGCTCCACCAGTGCCGCCGCCGCCCACTCGTCACCCGCCAACCACCGAGCGACCAACGCGCGATCCACGGCGTCGTCACCGGCCGCCGCCACAGGTTCGGATGGAGGGCGCGCGGGCTCAGTCATTGGCGTGCACGGGTGTGACGGCGGTCACGGGTAGACGTTAAGTTCGGCCAACCCGAGTATGGAGGCAACGCCTGCCGGCCATCATCGCCCATCGTGGGGCGCCGCGCGTGTTCCCGGAAAACTCCCTTCCGGCGTTTCGCCACGCGATCGCGCTCGGCGCCGACGCCATCGAGCTGGACGTGCACCAAACGCACGATGGTGTGATCGTCGTGCAGCACGATCCCGTCCTCCTCGCGGGCGACGCCGGAGCCCCCCGCCGCATCAGGGACATGACGTACGCCGCGCTTCGCCGGTACTCACCCGCCCCCGGCATGACCGTCCCCTCGCTCGCCGAGGTATTCGCGGTCGTCCCCGCCCCCACGCTCGTCTACGTCGAGGTCAAGGCGCCGGGGATCGAGGCCGATGTTCTGGCGTGTATCGCGGCGGCCGGCGCCCAGGACCGGTCTGCCATCCACAGCTTCGATCATCGCGTCGCCCAACGCATCGCGCAGCTCGATCCCGTCGTTCCGGGCGGGATCCTCGTCGCGAGCTACCTGGCCGATCCCGCGCACGAGCTCCGCGCGGCCGCGGCGCGCGATTACTGGGCCGAGCGAGGGTGGATCGACGCGTCGCTCGTCGACGCGATCCATGGCGCCGGCGGACGCGTGATCGCCTGGACGGTCAACGACGCGGCTGACGCGGCCCGGCTTACCGACTTGGGCGTCGATGCCATCTGCACCGACATCTGCGGGGATTTACGGACCGGCTGACCGCGCCGTAGCTTCTGCGCCCTGTCGAGCCGTACCCTACGACCGATCCGAAGACGCCCTTCGTCTGGGAAAGGAGACCGCGGATATCTCGCGGCAGGACCTTCTCACCGCCCGCTACAAGACGCTACCGCCGAAGTACGAAGGGGCGCAGTAGCACAAAGCAGTAGCACAAAGGGGCGCCGTCGGGCGCCCCTGAGAATCGTGTATGCGTGGACGGCGAGCCGCCGGGAGGCGGCCCCCCCGCGTGCTACGCGGCTGGCGCGGTCTCGACTGCCGGGTATACGCTCACCTTGAAGCGCGTCCGGTCCTTATGCTCGAACTTCACGACGCCATCGATCAACGCGAAGATCGTGTAGTCACGCCCCAATCCGACGTTGCGGCCGGGATGCCACTTGGTGCCGCACTGCCGGACGAGAATGTTGCCGGCGCGCACACGCTCGCCGCCGAAGCACTTGATCCCGCGAAACTGCGGATTGCTGTCGCGCCCGTTCCGCGATGACCCGACGCCCTAGTTGTGAGCCATGCTTCCGCCTCAGGCGAGGGTGATGTCGCGAATACGGACTTCGGTGAAACCCTGCCGATGCCCTTGCTTGCGCGCGTAGTTCTTCCGGCGCTTGAACTTGAAGACGACGATCTTCTCGCCGCGTCCATGCCGGACGATCTCCCCCGTCACCGTGACTCCCGCGACGAGCGGAGCGCCCGTTTTCACGGTCGACCCGTCGGAGTGGAGCAGGACGTCGGGAAAGCTGACGGATGCCCCCGCCTCTCCCTCGAGCGTGGGCATTCGGATCGTCTTTCCAGCCTCGACGCGGAACTGCTTTCCGAGTGAGCGGATGATGGCGTATGGCATGGCGGTCGACGGGGTAGCGTGCGGTCTAAAAGTCAGCCCGTAATTTTAGCCGAATGGGCGGCAGCGGTCAACTCTTTACGCGACAGCGTATTGAGCGGTGAGGTCGCGACCCGCCCCCTTGACCAGGATCTTGAACTCGTCGGGCCCGAGCAGGGGATCGTCGCGCACCTCGATGGACAGCTCGGATGACTTTTCGAGCGTGCGCACGAAATCGCGCTCCTCTTCCAGCAGATACAGCGCCACGTCGGGGTGGAGCTTGATCAATAGCTGCTCCCGCTTCCCCTCCACCGCGATCCGGCGCAGCGAGCGCTCGACGCGCCGGACGATGGTCTCCGGAGTGAACACGCGCCCGGTCCCGTGACACGTCGGGCACGGTCCGGTCATGCTCTGGAGGTGGCTCTGTCTGACGCGCTGCCGCGTCATCTCGATGAGCCCAAGGTCGCTGATCGCCGAGGCCTTCGTCCGGGCCCGGTCGCGGGCGAGACACCCCCGGATTTCCTGAAGCACGCGCTCGCGGTTCACCTTCGTCTCCATGTCGATGAAGTCGCTGACGATGATCCCGCCGACGTCCCGCAGGCGCAGTTGGCGCGCGATCTCGCGCGCCGCTTCGAGGTTGGTCCGGAGAATCGTCTTCTCGGGGTCCTTCTTTCCCGTGTAGCGCCCGGAGTTGACGTCGATCGAGACCAGCGCCTCCGTCGGCTCGATGATGAGATACCCGCCCGAGGGAAGGTCGCACCTGCGCTTGAACAGGTCGCGGATCTCCGCTTCGATGTTCGCCTTGTCGAAGAGCGGCTGCGGCTCCTCGTACAGCTTCACGCGCGGGATGAGGTCCGGCGCGATCCCCTCGAGGTACTCGACGATCTCGTTGTACAGCTGCTTCGAGTCGACGGTGAGGCTGTCGACCTTGTCGCTGAAGAGATCGCGCGTGATGCCGCGTGTGAGATTCGTCTCCCGGTGGACCAGTGCGGGCGCCCGCAGAAAGTGCGTCTTGCGCGTGACCTTCTTCCATGTGCCAATGAGCGTCAACAGCTCATGTTTGAACGTCTCCGCGGTCGCGTCCTCCCCGACCGTGCGGATGATCACACCGCCGCTCTTCTCCGGCAGCACCCCCTGGACCATCTCGCGGAGCCGCTGTCGCTCGGCCCGCTCCCCGATCTTTCGGCTCACCCCGACGCGAGTCGCATCGGGGAGGTACACCAGAAAGCGGCCCGCGAGGGAGATCTGGGCCGTGACGCGCGGCCCCTTGGTCGATATCGGCTCCTTCGAGACCTGCACCAGAATGTCCTGGCCGCGCTTCACAAGCTCCTGGATCGGCGGCCCCTTCGTGCGCCCGGCGTCGGACTCAGCGTCTTCGGCGCCAGCGGCGGCACCGCGGCGCCCTCCGCCCCCGGCCCCGCCGCCCCGCCCCGGGCGGCGCGTCTCGCGCTCCGGGACTTCGTCGGGCTCCGCCTCCGCGTCGGCCCCGGCTTCGCCCGCGACGGCATCCTCCTCCTCCTCGTCGTCGCGCTGCGCCAGATCCGACGCGTGGAGGAACGCGCTCTTTTCCGTCCCGATATTGACGAACGCGGCCTGAATCCCCGGGAGGACCGCCTCGACCTTACCGAAGTAGATGTCGCCGACCATGCGGCGCGCATCGGGGCGGTCGACGAGGAGTTCGACCAGCTGATCGTCTTCGATGATGGCGACCCGCGTCTCCCGCGGGTTCGCGTTGATGAGTATTTCCCTTTTCATAGTGAATGGTGTGTCCGTGAGGGACGGGCATTAGTCGGCGAGCTCGCGAAGAAGGTGACGGGCGATGACGACGCGCTGAATCTCCGACGTCCCTTCCCCGATCTCGCAGATTTTTGCATCGCGCATCATCCGTTCGACCGGAAAATCGCGCGTGTACCCGTAGCCGCCGTGCAACTGGACGGCCATGATTGTCGTGCGCATGGCGAGCTCGCTGCAGAAAAGCTTTGCCATGGCGGCCTGCTTGCCAAACGGCTTGCCCCGCTGCGCCAGCCACGCCGCATGAAAGACGAGGTGCTGCCCCGCTTCGATCTCCGTGGCCATGTCGGCCAGGGGGAACTGCACCCCTTGAAAGTGCGCGATCCGCTGCCCGAACTGGCGCCGCACGCCCGCATACGCGAGCGCAGCCTCGAACGCCCCTTCGGCGATTCCCAGAGAGAGGGCCGCGATCCCGATGCGGCCGCTGTCGAGCGTCCGCATGAAGTTCGTGAACCCGGCACCCTCCTCTCCCAACCGATTCTCGACCGGCACCTCGACGTCCGTAAACGTCAACGCACGCGTATCCGAGGCGCGCCAGCCCAGCTTGTCTTCCTTCTTCCCCGACGTGAACCCGGCGAGCGGCACGAGCGACTCAGCGTGCCCGATCCCCAGCTCCCGCGCCTGGTCGAGGTCGACCGTCTCCTTCGTCAGGATGAACGCCGAAATCCCCCGCGTGCCCACCCCAGGATCGGTCACCGCAGTCACGACGAAGACTTCCCCTACCCCGCCATGCGTGATGAAGACCTTGCCACCGTTCAGGACGTAGTGGCCGTTCTTCCGTACCGCCCGCGTCTGCGTCCCCGCGGCATCGCTCCCCGCACCCGACTCGGTGAGTCCGAAGCCCCCGAGCACCTTCCCCGCGGCCAGCAGCGGGACGTACCGCGCGCATTGCGCGGCGGTGCCAAAGTGGACGATCGGCGATGTCCCGAGCGTCGTATGCGCGGACACGGTAATCGCATGCGAGGCGTCGACCTTCGCCAGCTCGTGAATCACGATCAGGTAGCTCACGAGGTCGAGCCCCGCCCCGCCCATCGACTCCGGCCACGGCACGCCCAGCAGCCCCAGCTCCGCCATGCGCTTGACCGTCGGCCACGGGAATTCCGCGCGCACATCGAGATCGGACGCCACCGGCGCCACCTCGTCACGCGCGAACGCGCGAACGGTATCGCGCACCGCCCGATGCTGATCCGAGAAGTACAGCCCGTCGTCCACGTCTCGCGCTCCGACCGCGCTACACGGCGCGGGCGAAATGCCCGCGCGTAAAGGCGCTGCCAACGAGCTCACGCGCGGGACCCGGGCGAATCGCGGCGCCGGCCGCGCCGGCGGCGAGGCTGGCCAACTGCGCGGCGTAGCTCCCCACGAGCGCACCGACCGGATCGCCCGGCACATTGAACAGGAGATGGTACGCCCGCATCCCCGCGCGCCACAGCACGCCCAGATATTCCGACCCCTCGATCGGGCGCGAGTGCAGGAGGCGGTTCCGACACGCGCTGTCGGTGGCGACCGCAAACGTGTACCCGGCGGGATCGGTCAGCTCGACGTTGGGATGCGCCTGGACGCACAGATCGCGGCAGGTCGCCGGCTTTCGATCGAACGCGGCGGAGAGCACGCAATGCTCGATCGTCATCCCCTCCGGCCGTCCGAACACGACGGTCTCGAAGCCCGCGCCGGCCCAGGGCTCGGTCACGCCGGCCATCTCGGCCGCCGTCAGCTCGACCGACAGCACGATCCGCTCGATACCGAATCCGAAATAGCGCGCCGCGGTATGGGCGTTGAAACAATTCGCGGCATAATCGAGGACCACCGAGCGCCCCTCGCCCGCGAGCGTCCGCGCAAGTCCGACGTGCCCCACCATGAGGGGGGTCCCGAGATCGAGCCACTTCACGAGCGGCCGATACTCACCCGGTCGCACGATCGTCGGCAGCCGCAGGCGCACGCCGACCCCCGCGGGACGGAGCTCGTCCACGAGCGCGCGAAGGTGCGCCGCGGGGGGCGGCGGATTCCGCAGGAAGGGATCGAACACGATCTCCGTTGCGCCGGCCGCCGCGGCGACACGCGCATCGTCCACGCGATAGACACTGGCCGAGAGGATGGGCTGACGGTCGTCGGCCATCACCCGCGCCGCGATCCCGGGGGCGGCACGCGACACGACGCGAATGGCCGATGTAATCCGGTCGGTGCGATCGGCGAGCGCCCGCCCGCCAATATCCTCGCGCTCCGCATCGAGCGCCGCGACGGCGCGCTGCCGCAATCGATTCAGCTCGCTGACGGGGAGGAACAGTCCCTCGGCCAGGCGCGAGCATCCGATCGGGCCCAACATGTACGGCGTGCCTCCCAGGCGTCCCAGGTGCGCGCGCAGCTTCGCCACGTCGAGCGGGTGTTGCACCGCCGTCGCCAGCGGTACGTCGCTCGCGACCGTGACCGACCGCGGGCCGGCGGTCCAGATCGTCGTCACCGGAGATCCCGCGCGGCCGGATACCTCGACCGCGATCTCCGTCCCCGCCAGCGCAACGTTCGCCACGTCGGCGTAGCTGGCCCGGCTTCCCGCCAGCAGCTCCGCATCGGCGCTCCGGATTACGCGCCAGCCCACCGGCACGCGGGTGCGCATCCCGATCGCCTGCCGGAGCGCGCCCGGACGCCGAGACACCGTGCGAACCGTCGTGACGGTGCAGCCGACACGCGCGGCATCGCGCTCCGCCGCCCCACTCTGGCTCTCCGGCGGCTCCAACGCGAGGCCGTCCCCCACCCGAATCTCCCGCGTAACCTGCACGAG
>PLLD01000232.1 GCA_003141205.1 Gemmatimonadota bacterium | reverse complement strand
GGCCATGCCGGCCCGCGCATGCCGCGCACAATACCCCCCCGGCGGGGTGGCTGAAGCCGGCGGGGACGCCCACCGGGACCGACGCATGGCACCCGGTGCAGCTGTCCACGGCGGGCGCAAAGCCCAGCTCGGCGATCAGCCGCCAGGCGCCACCGAGCGCGGCGTCGCGCGGGGCGCGCTCGAGATCCGCGATCGCGTCGACCGTCGATTCCACCGCATGGTACAGTTCCGGGTGGTAGTCGTCGCGCGCGAAGCGCAACACCAGCTCGGCGATCGCGGCCGCGGCCGTAAAGCGCTCCAGCCCGGACGCGAGGCCCGGCCGCGTGCGCGTGACATCGAACGCCGTCAGTGTCTGCAGCTCACGCGTCGGCCGGATCGAGAGCTCGGCCTCTCCCTGCGCGAACAGATCGAGCGCGGTCCCGAAGCGCGACTTCGGACGCCGCGCTCCGCGCGCCAGCACCGACTGCACACCGGCCTCGCGCGTCAGCAGCCGATAGATGCGCGACGTCTCCATGTAGTCGAACGCATGCAGCACGATGGCATCCGTCGTCAGGAGGGCCATGCAGCGTAATCTACGCGCGACGGACGAACGCGATCGCCAGCGCCGTCAGCATCGCGAGCGCGACGCCGCCACTCAGGATCCCGATGTAGAGCGCGCGGGTATCGCCCCNNGGCAAGATCCTGCGCGAGGAACCGCCGAAAGGTGTGACCGCTGACCGACACCGGGTCGACCTCACGTAGCTTGGCCGCGACCACCCGCGCCGCCGGCTCCTCGACGAGCACCTCGAATACGGCCGTCGCATCGGCGATCGGAACGGTGAGCGGGAAGGCGGCCGCCGGCAACGCGTACGAATAGGAGAGTTGCTTGAGGCCGGGCGCGAACGGGGCGAAGACCTCCGCGCGTCGGACATTGCCCGGCTCACCCGCGCGCACCGCGATCGCGTCGGCAGGGACGTCCCCCTGCCCCCCCTCAAAATCCTGCGCGCTCTGCGGGATCGGCGACCGCCATGTCGGATGCTCATCCATGCCCGCAGCTGTGCCCGCAGCTGTGCCCGTAGCCGCCGCGATGCGGGTCAGCGAGCTGTCGTTGGAGAGCTCGAAGACCTCGATGACCCGTCTCAGGCCGCGCGCGTCCGGCTCCGCAATGATGAGATGCCGTCCGCGGACGTGCAGCGGGATCGGGTCCGACGTCGTGTCGAACACCGTGATCTCCGCGTCGTCTCCGACCGGTTGGGGCTCCCGCACCGGGGGCGAGAAATAGGCGATCCCGTCGTACATGGCCGATACGAAGTACACCGCCTCGGGGCTGCCCCACGGACGGTAGGTAAACGTGAACCTCCCGTCGGGCCGCGTGCGCATCGAATCCATCGGTGCCGCCGAATCCGGTCCGACGCGGTGCAGCGTGACCCAGTAGCCGGCGACGGGCGCGGGTCCGTGCGCGCTGGCATGCACGAGCCGTCCAACCGCCCGCGCCGGCGACGCCACTCGGGAGCCTGGCGCCGCCGCCGCGGGAGCCTGTGCGCGAGCGGTCGCCTGCGCCGCGGCCCCGACGATGCAGCCGATTCCGAGCGCCGCGAGGCGGGCGCGCGTCAGCGGTCCCGCGGCCCGGCTACGGATTGAATTTGCCGAAATCCTCAGGGCGGAGATTCTCGAGATACGCCTTCAGCTGCTCGGCGGTGAAGTCGTCCGGCGTCGCAGGGGGCGCCGGCGCCGTAAACGTCTCTCCATCGTCGGCCGCGACGGCGGTGAGCAGCGCTTCCGGGGCATAGATGGGCACCGACATGCGGAGCGCGATCGCGATGCTGTCCGATGGACGGGCGTCGATCTGGACGATCCCCTCCGCCCGCGCGACGTGCAGCTCCGCATAATACGTGCTTTTCTGCACGCGGGTGATCTGGACGCGGCGCAATTGGCCGCCCAGCCCGACGATGATGCTCTTGCACAGGTCGTGCGTGAGTGGGCGCTCCCGCCGAACGCTCTTCATCTCCATGACGATGGAGTCGGCCTCCGGCTGTCCGATCCAGATGGGGAGCAGCCGAGCGCCCCCTTTCTCCTGCAAGATGACGACATGGCTGTTCGTCGAGCTATCGAGCCCGAGCTTTGCCACGACGACTTCGACCATCCCGCTCATACCGACCTCAGCATCCGGGGCGCCGGGCATACCCCGGCGCGAGGCGTCAGGTACCCATGTCCCATGACGCAAGATACTTCACCTGCGCCGGCGTCAGTGTATCGATCCCGACTCCCACGCCCTGCAGCTTGAGCCGGGCGATCTCGCGGTCGAGTGCCTCCGGCACCCTGTGGACCTCGCGGGAGAGCGAGTGGGCGTGGGTCACGAGGAATTCGGCCGCCAGGGACTGATTGGCGAAGCTCATGTCCATGACNNGCGAAGCTCATGTCCATCACCGATGCCGGATGCCCTTCCGCGGCCGCGAGGTTGATCAGACGCCCCTCACCCAGAACGAAGATCCGACGGCCGCGCAGCACGAACTCCTGGACGAAGTCGCGCACCGTCCGGGCCGGACGCTCGGACAGCTTGGCCAGCGCCTCGAGGTCGAGCTCGACGTTGAAATGCCCCGAATTGCAGACGATCGCGCCGTCCTTCAT
>PLLD01000066.1 GCA_003141205.1 Gemmatimonadota bacterium | reverse complement strand
CCCAAAGTCGCGGTACTTCATGGTCGGGAAGGTAGGCAAGGACCAGGTGGAGGACTACGCGCGCCGGAAGGAAATGCCGTTCAAAGAAATCGAGCGCTGGCTCCGCCCGATCCTGGGATACGAAGAAGTGGAGACAGCGACGTAGCGCTGGCTTTCTAGTCCGGTCCTCGCGCGGGAGGACCAAAGGTCACCGTCGGCGGGATGGTCAGCATTCGCCCTTCATCGCCACGGACCAGCTGCCAGTTGCCCTCGTGGACCATCCAGTGATGGCGGTGGCAGAGCAGAACGAGGTTTTCGAGATCGGTGGTGCCGCCATGGATCCAGTGCACAACGTGGTGTGCGGCACTCCAGGACGCGGGCCGATCGCAGCCCGGCCACCGGCAGGAGCCATCGCGAGCGCGCAGCGCGCGCCCGGCCGGTCCCGACACAACGCGCTTGGACCGCCCGACATCGATGACTGTCGACTCGGAGCCGAGCAGGACGCGTGTGATGCTGCAGTCACAGGCGAGTCGCTCAATGGTTTTGGAGGAAACCGGTAGCGAAAACTCCATCTCGGCGGCAGGAGCACCAAAAAGCCCGAGCAGCGTCTCCAGGGAGCTCGTGACCTGGATCTGGGCGCGCTGCTCACCGCCGGAAGCAAGCTCGACCAGGGCATCGGCCAGCCGGCGCTCCCGATCGCGGTCGTCATGCGCACCTGACTTGCGCGCAAGAGGCTCGAGCGCTGTGCGCAGCGCCGCACCGCCGACCGAATCGAGCACGCCGTTGAGGAGGAGCGAACCGTCTTCCCAGGTGCTCAATGACAGCCGGCGGCTCTCAACCTGCTCGGCCTGCTCGGAGGCGTAGCCCTTTGGATCGGCTGCATGCCGGTAATGCCGGCAGATGTGATGAAACTTGCCGGGCGAGTTCTCACGGGCCTTTTCCAAGAGGGCAGCCTCGTTGAAGCCGGTCCCGATCGCGTCCGCCGTCCTGACCATCACCGTCAGGTGAGCAAAACCCACCTGCCCGTAGGCCCTGGCCTCGACAGTGCGCTCCAGCTCCATGAAACGCTGCCCGACAGCCACCCGATCAGCCGCGGCAGGACCCGTCATGTGGCAGTTGATGCGAATCCAGTCGATTGGACTGACAAAGCCATCTTCGTCGTATTCGTTGGTGGCCGCAAACTCGGCTGCTTCCTGGGCGAACGAAAGCTCCATCAGGTCGATCACATGACGCTTACGAATAAGACGCTCGCGCAGGTCCTCGTCGGTCGAGTCGGTCGCACTGATCGCACAAACGTCTTGCGTCGCAAGCATAGTTGAATGGTACGAACATTTGTTCGCCATGTCAAGGGCTTTACAGCCAAAATCTTCGTCGCCCCGGTAACCAATTCCGGCCTCCCCGCCCCCGCAACTCCCTCTTCACGGCCCGTCCTCACCCCCTCGGCCTCCGCGCCTCCTCCCACTCCTTCTTCCTAGTCCTTCCCAGCTAATCGCGATCTTTCCCTGCCGCGAGCTGAATCGCCCCCCAAACCCGCATCGGATGCAACGGCATGTCAATGTGCCGTACCCCCAGATACGACACCGCGTCGATGACCGCGTTCTGCACCGCCGGCGTGGCCCCGATCGTACCCGACTCCCCCACGCCCTTCGCGCCCAGTGGGTTGAGCGGTGTCGGCGTCTCCATGTGCACCGTCTCGATCGCCGGTATCTCGCCGATGGTCGGTATCGCGTAGTCGACCAGGCTCGTGGTCAGCGGATTCCCATCGGCGTCGTAGACGAACTCCTCATACAACGCCTGGGCAATCCCCTGAGCCGCTCCGCCGTGAATCTGCCCCTGGACGAGCATCGGATTGAGGATCGTTCCGCAGTCGTCCACCGCGATATGCCGCAAAAGCCTCGCCTCGCCAGTCTCGACATCCACCTCGGCCACCGCGACATGGCACCCGAACGGGAAGGTCTGGCCGCCCTGCTCGAAGTCGCTGTCCGCCGACAGCGTCGCCCGAGAAGCCAGCTCTGCCCAGCTCAAAGCAGTGCCCGGGACTCCAGTGACGCCAAACCGTCCGCCTTCGAAGCGGACGACATCGTCCGGGTTCGCCTCCAGCTGCCGGGCCGCCTCCGCCTTGGCCTGGTCGATCAGCACCAAACACGCGCTGCGCAGGGCACTGCCCCCGAGCTGCAGCGACCGTGACCCTGAGGTGCCGGCCCCGCTGCCCACCGCCTCGGTATCCGCCGGCATTACGCTGACTGCGCTCATCGGCACGTCGAGCAGCCGCGCCGCCAGCTGCGCGTAAGCCGTCTCATGGCCTTGTCCGGAGGAGGTGGTGCCGACGGCGACGACAACAGACCCGTCCGCCTCCACGCGTGCCACAGCCACCTCGCTCGTCTGCCCCACGGCCGTCATCTCTACGTACACGCACAATCCCACGCCAAGCTGGAGCCGGTCGCCGCGCTGGCGCCGACCTTTCTGCTCGCGGCGCAGCTCGTCGTAGCCCGCCGCGTCGAGCGCGAGATCGAGTGCTCTTGCGTAGTCGCCGGTGTCATAGGTGATTCCAGTTACGGTGTTGTAGGGGAACTCGCCGCGGATGAGGTTGCGGCGGCGCAGCTCGGCTGGATCCATTCGCAGCTCGGCTGCGAGCATGTCCATCGCGCGCTCGATCATGGCGATCGCCTCAGGGCGTCCGGCACCACGGTAGGCGGACACCACGGCGGTATTTGTGAAGACGCTTCTGGCGCGGTAGCGAATCCGAGGGATGTCGTAGACGCTGGTCGACAGGAGCGCCGTGTACATCATCAAGACCGGAGCCAGTCCGGAGTAGGCGCCGGCATCGCCGATCACGTCCGCTTCCAGACCGACCAGCTTGCCATCAGCTGTGGCCCCCAGCGCCACGTCCTGTACGTGACCGCGCCCGTGGGTCATAGCCACCATGTTCTCGGTGCGGTACTCGAACCAACGGACTGGACGGTCGAGCTTCTTGGCGAGCAGCGCGACCACGCTCTGCTCCGGGTAGGGTAGGAGCTTGGCGCCGAAAGCACCTCCGACGTCGCCCGTGACTACATGCACTTTCGCCTCGGGCAAACCGAGCGCGTCCGCGACCTGCGTGCGGACGCCGAAAGGCACCTGCGTCGACGCCCACATTCGAATCCCACCCTCGCCGTCTGGCTCGGCCAGAACGGCGTTGGCCTCGATCGGGACCGCAGCCAGGCGCTGGTTCACGAACCGAGACCGTATGACCGCGTCGGCGCCGTCGAGCGCTCCCTCCTCTCCCAGTTCGAACTCGAAGGCCAGGTTGTCGCCATTGTCGGGGTGAACCAGTGTCGCGCCAGGCTGCAGAGCGGTGGTGCTGTCGACGAGGACCGGCAGCGCCTCGTAGTCGACTATCACTGCCGCGGCCGCATCGAACGCCTCCCCGCGTGTAGCCGCCACCGCAACGGCGACCGCGTCGCCCACGAACTTGACCTCCTCCGAGCACAGGCGCGGACGTGCGGTCTCCGACTCGAAAGTGAGATCCGCACCCGTGAAGATGCCCAGCACCCCAGGCATGGCACGCGCGGCGCTCGTGTCCACGGCGGTGATGCGCGCATGCGCGTGCGGCGATCGAACGAACACCGCGTGCAGGCAACCCACGGGCTGGACGTCGTCTGTGTACTGGCCGGCGCCGGTGACCAAACGCGGGTCCTCGCGCCGCTTCACCACCCCACCCAGCGCCGAGCTCACCGCCATGGCGCGAGCCTACAAGGTCTCGAGGTTCTCCACGATCGCCTCCTGGGTGGTCCGCGCGATCACGACCACCGCCTCCTCGTCAGAGTCGGTGTTGGACTCGATGTGGTGGACGAAAGGTGGCACGTAGATAGAGTCGCCTGGCTTGGTTTTGAGCCGCACCTCGCGGCCGCCCTCCATATGGATGAACTCAGGGTGACCTGAGACGACATAGATTCCAGTCTCGCTGGCGCCGTGGTGGTGCGGACCCGACGCCACCCGCGCCGCCATGTGCGTCTCGCCCATCCAGATCGCCTGGCTGCCGACCGTGTCGCCGGTCAAGGCGGACAGGCGGGTCATGCCCGAGGTCTGTGCAGTGGCGGTCGTGCAGCTCTCGGAGGGCACGTGGTGCAGCTGGCCCATCGCCGTT
>PLLD01000309.1 GCA_003141205.1 Gemmatimonadota bacterium | reverse complement strand
CCTGAAGCGGGCGCTCCACAGCGCCCGGGAAGCAGTGGACGCCAAATCCCCGGCAGAGCTCGCCGCATTCGATGCAGCAGCTGCTGCCGTTCTCGCTCACGGCGCGCCGCATGACAAGGGCGCGCTGGGCGCCCCGGGGTGGGTCGCGTTCGCAAGCGGGGGCGCCGTGCGCCACGCGGAAGCAGTGCGGGTGCGTGTTCCAACCATGGTCGCTTGGGGCCAGGGTATTCGCATGGCGCCATACCTCCGGGTTCAGGCAACGCACGTGTCCGCGCTTACCGTCATCGTCGATCATCCGAGCGCGCGCATATTCCGGTATGTCGACGGGTCGCTCACTCCGGTCGCGCAGCTGCACGCCCACACGCACATCGAGCCGGTCATTCACATGGGTAACGCCGCCCGCCAGGGATTTCACCCCGGCACGCGCGGCACCACGGGCACCGACGAGCTGACGGATGAGCTGCGTGTCGGTTTTGATCGCATGGTGCACGAGCTCGTCGATCACATCGTTCGCGCACGACGCAGTACCGACTGGATCGTCGTTGGCGGGACACCCCAGCCTGCAGTCCAGGCTCTGCGCGCGATCGAGCGCGGGATCGAGAGTCATCCGGCGCGCGGCCTCGGGGCGCCAGCCCGGACGGTCGTGCAGGCACCCACACTACACGACGTGGCCACCGACGCCGAAATCGGACGGGCGACCGAGCTGGCCGTATCGGAGCTGCAGATGGCGGCCGCCGAAGCCACCGTCACGGAGTTGATCGAGAACGCGGGCCCGCACGGCCGGTCCGTGCTGGAGCTCGACGCCACCCGCGCGGCGCTGGCCGACCGGCGCGTGCGGCAGCTCCTGCTCGCGGAGGAGTTCATCGACGCGGAGCCAATAGAGGCGGATGCTGCAATCGGCACGGCGTTCGATCAAGCGGCGCGCGTCGACGCGATCACCGGACCTGCAGCTATCAGGCTGGTGGCATCCGGTGGGATCGGTGCCTTATTGCGCTACACGTCCTAGGGAATGCCCGGCCGTAGTACGGCCGGGGCGGGCTGTGCCGATCCTCGGCGCTCGGCGTTGCACGCCCCACACGCGAGCGTTTGATTCTCCCCCATGCAGAACCCCTACGCGCCGTATCTCCGTGACCGCGATCCAGTCGACGTCATCGCCGCCACCCCTCGGCGCCTGAGGAATCTGGCGCACGCGCTCGGGGCCGCGGGAATGCAGCGCGCCCGCGCGCCAGGGAAGTGGACGGCGCGGGAAATACTCTGTCACCTCGCGGACTGCGAGATCGGCTTCGCGTTCCGGCTCCGCCAGACCCTCGCCGAAGACCATCACGTCATGCAGCCTTTCGACCAGAACCTCTGGGCGCGTCCCTACGCGGCATACGATGCCGCATCCGCCCTGGCCGTGTTCACCGCGCTGCGCGAGTGGAATCTCACATTGATCCGCGCGGTGATCCCTGCGGCACTCGCGAAACCGGTCAGTCATCCCGAGAGGGGGGACATGACGTTCAAGGTGATTCTGGAAACGATGGGCGGCCACGACTTGAACCACCTGCACCAGCTGGACGAGACGGCCGCGGCCTAGACTCGCGGGCGCGCGATCAATCCATCGCGAACACGGTCCGGAGCTGCGCCAGCGCCCAGGTCAGATCCTCGCGCGAGACCACAAGCGGCGGCGCCAGGCGGATCACGTAGTCATGCGTCTCCTTGCACAGGAGCCCCAGATCGCGCAGCGCCTCGCAGTACCGGCGCGCCGGCTCCGTCAGCTCGATCGCGCAGAGCAAGCCGCGCCCGCGCACTTCGCGGATCACCGGATTCCGTAACGCCCCCAGCTCCCGCAAGAACCAGCTCCCCAACTCCTGCGCGCGCTCGGCCAGCCGCTCCTCGATGAGGACGGCGAGCGCAGTCCGCGCCACCGCACACCCCAACGGATTCCCACCGTACGTGCTCCCGTGACTGCCGGGCCGAAAGACATCCATGACCGCGCGGCTCGAGAGCACCGCTGAGACGGGGTAGAAGCCGCCAGACAGCGCCTTGCCGAGTATAAGGACATCGGGACGGACCCCCTCGTGATCGCACGCGAACTTGCGCCCGGTCCGTCCGAGCCCCGTCTGAATCTCGTCCGCGACGAAGAGCACGTTGTTGTGCCGGCATAGCTCGGCGACGCGCCGCAGATAGCCATCGGGCGGGATCAGGATCCCCGCTTCGCACTGGATCGGCTCGATCAGCACCGCGCACGTGTTCGGCGTGATGGCGCGCGCCACCGCGTCGGCATCCCCAAATGGAATGCGCACGAATCCCGGCGTGAAGGGTCCAAAGCCGTCACGATAGAGCGCCTCGGAGGAGAATCCGACGATGGTCGTCGTTCGGCCGTGGAAATTGTTGTCGAAGACGATGATCTCCGCGCGATCGGTCGCAATCCCCTTGGTCGCGTAGCCCCAGCGGCGCACCAGCTTGATCGCCGTCTCGACGGCCTCGGCTCCCGTATTCATGGGCAGGACGGCCTCGAGCCCACAGAATTGCGCGAGCTCTTCGCAGAAGAGGGGCAACTGATCGTTGCGAAAGGCGCGCGACGTCAGCGTAACACGCTCCGCCTGCTCGTGCAGCGCGGCCAGGATCCGCGGATGGCAATGACCCTGGTTCACGGCGGAATAGGCGCTCAAGCAGTCGAGATAGCGACGCCCCTCGACATCCGTGACCCACGCGCCGCTCGCATGCGCGACGACGACGTCGAGCGGGTGGTAGTTGTGCGCACCCCAGCGCTCTTCGCGCGCAATGAGGTCGTCAGCCGTCCCCGCCGATTCGGGAGATGTGCCCGCAGGCGCGCTGGTGGTCATGGGCGTCATGGGCGTCATAGGGGGAATTTAGCCTGAGGCGTCCTCGCCACGATGACCACCTACTGCGAGGCCGCACCGCCGCAATGCGTGGCGCGAAGGACACGGCGGAGTATCGCGCGGACGCGACGCGGCCTGATAGTCCGATTCGATACAGCACGTCAAACACAATACTGGCAATCACTTGTGGCAATTGTCCTGCTCGGCACATAATTGCCGAGCCCGGTATTACGTTTGCATTGCTGTGTGGGGGCTCACGCGGAGATGTGGGTCTTAACACGACGGGAGGAGCAGCGATGGAGTACGCACTCACGGCAGCCATGGCGGTGATGGCGGGCAGCAATATCGGCGCGGTCGGGGTGGCAGCGGCGCGGTGGTATCACAGCTACGCCTGTACTCCGTGCAATCCGTGCGCGGCATGCCGCAACTCCGGTGATCCGCACTTCGGCGATCCGCTGCCGCACGATCGCGAGGTACCGATCCTCACGTCACACGAAGGCCCCATCGCACGCGACGACTCGCGCGCGACCTCGGTCGAGCGACCCGCGCTCTATCTCGTGCGGTAGCTCCCGGCGCATTGCCCGCGACGGCGGGCGGGCGGTACCTTATGGCGCTATGGCAACGACTCGAGCGCGCCGCGCGCCATCCTTTTCCGACGACCCAATCGACGCATTCCTGCTGTGGGTCCGGTCCAATGGCCGCACCGCGGCCGCCGCATGCATCATCGTGGCCGGCGTGGCCGGGGCAGGGCTCCTGTATCGATCGGCCAGCACAAGCCGGGCCTCCCAGGCGGATGCCGCCCTGCTCGGTCCCCGACAGTCGATCATCGCGGGGAACATCCCCCTGGCGCAGATGGACCTCAAGCGGATTATCACGCGCTTCAAGGGGACCGCGGCCGCGACGGAGGCGGCCATGCTGCTGGCCACGACCTACTACGACCAGCACAAGTACGCGGACGGCGTGACCGCGCTCGAGCAGGCGCGAACGACCGGACCAGCCAAGCCATTCGCGACGGCAACCATTGCGCTGATCGGGGACGGATACGCCCAGGAAGGGAAATACCGCGAGGCCGCGGCCGAGTACGAGCGCGCCGCCGGGGTCACCTCCTATAAGATCGAGCGCGATCGCCTGCGGGCCGCAGCGGCCCGTGCCTATGCGACCGGTACCGACACGACAGCGGCCGTTCGCCTCTGGACCGATCTCTCGGCCGATCCAAAGAGCCCGGAGGCGGGTGAAGCGCACCTGCGGTTGGGCGAACTGACCGCGAAGCCGATCGCCAAGGCCTCCTAGCCGGGCCAGTCCGAAGGCGACAGCAGACCCAAGGCGTGCGTCCGACGCGCCTCGTACGACCACATTTTAGCCCCACCTGAGCGCCTGTGGCGTGAGTCGGTCGCATCAGTGCTGGTGTGCTGGCGTATTGGCATACTA
>PLLD01000157.1 GCA_003141205.1 Gemmatimonadota bacterium | reverse complement strand
AGACCGATCGACGGCTCGTCGAGGATGTACAGCACGCCCACGAGGCGCGACCCGATCTGCGTCGCCAACCGGATCCGTTGCGCTTCCCCACCGGAGAGCGATTCCGCCGGACGATCCAGCGTCAGGTAGTCGAGACCCACGTCCTCGAGAAACCGCAACCGCTCGCGCACCTCTTTCAGGATCGGTCCCGCGATCTCGGCGTTGAGCCCGACGCTCGATCCCCCTTTCGTCCGCGCCGGTCCGGCGACCGGGATCGCGTCGGCGAATCGGCGCGCGTCGGTCACCGACATCTCCGTCATCTCGCCGACGTTCTTCCCCGCGATGGTCACGGCGAGCGACTCGGGCTTGAGTCTTCGCCCGCCGCAGGCGGAGCACGGCGTCGCGATCATGTACTGCGCGAGGTCGACCTGAATCGCCTCCGAATCGGTCTCGTCGTGCCGGCGCTGGATCAACGCGAGGATCCCGTCCCACCGCGTCGTATCGTCCGCGGCATCGACGCGGCGTCCCTTTTTCCCGCCCGTGCCGTAGAGCAGCACCTCGCGCACGCTCTGCGAGAGCTGCCCCCAGGGCGCCTCGAGGTCGAAGCGATACCGCTTCGCGAGACCCGGCAGGATGACGCGCCGCAGGTACCCATCGGGCTCCCCCCACGGCAGGATCACCCCTTCGAGAATCGAGATGCTGGCATCGCCCAGGATGAGCTCCTCGGCCACCTCCCGCCGCGTCCCGAGTCCGGCGCATGCCGGGCACGCGCCAAACGGGGAGTTGAAGGAGAACTGGCGGGGCTCGAGCTCGGGAAGCGAGATCCCACACACCGGACAACCGTACCGCTCCGAATAGAGATGCGTTTCGGGCGCGCTCGTGCCGGTGCCCGCGGGATAGCGCACCACCTCGACCAGGCCGTCCGCCAGCCGCAACGCCGTCGCCACCGAATCGGCCAGTCGCGCGCGGTCCTCCGCGCGGACCGACAGGCGGTCCACGACGACCGAGACGGAGTGCTGCTGCTTGCGATTCAGCTTGGGCGGACGCGCGAGCTCGATCACCTCGCCGTCGACGATCGCACGCACGAATCCCTGCGTGCGGGCCGACTCGAAGAGCTCGCGGAATTCCCCCTTGCGCTCGCGCACGAGCGGAGCCAGGACTTCGATCCGGTCCCCCTGCGGCCACGTGAGGATCGTATCGGCGATCTGCCCCGCGCTCTGCCGCTCGACCGCGCGCCCGCAATTCGGGCAGTGCGGCGTCCCGGCGCGGGCGTACAAGAGCCGGAGGTAGTCGTAGATCTCGGTGACCGTGCCGACGGTCGAGCGCGGATTGTGGCCGGCCGACTTCTGCTCGATCGCAATCGCCGGCGACAGACCGTCGATCGAGTCGACGTCCGGCTTTTCCATGAGTCCCAGAAACTGCCGCGCGTAGGCCGACAGCGACTCGACGTAGCGCCGCTGCCCCTCGGCGTAGATCGTATCGAATGCCAGCGACGATTTGCCGGATCCGGACAGCCCCGTCACGACCGTCAGCCGGTCGCGCGGAATCGCGACGGTGACGTTCTGCAGGTTGTGCTCGCGGGCACCGCGAACGACGAGAGTCTCCTCCGGCATAACCTCGAAACGTGCGCGCGGACGCGGGGCGAGGGTAGTGCGCTGCTGCCTTACATTCCGCCTATCCATTCGTCCTCCTAGAGTCTCATGTCACAGACCGACGCAATCGTGATTCTCACGACCGTGGCCACCATGGACGAGGCCGGTGGGCTCGTGCGCGCTCTCCTCGAGCGGCGGCTGATCGCCTGTGGCACCATGTGCCCCGGCGCACGCTCCCTGTACCGCTGGGACGGCAAGATTGCCGACGAGCAGGAGGTTCTCGTGCTGCTCAAGACGCGCGCGGCCCGGCTCGACGCACTCCGCCTGGCGTTCGGGGACGTGCATCCGTATAAGGTGCCGGAGCTTCTCGTCCTGCCGGTGGCGGGCGGGACCGATCGGTACCTCGCGTGGATCGAGAAAGAAACGTCGCTGGCCCTCGCGTGATCGTCCCCGACCGCATGCGGCGCCCCCAGTAGGCGGCCGGCGGATGATCCAGCTCGAGCAGCTCACCAAGCGGTACGGCCGGTTCACCGCGGTCGACGCCATCGACCTCACGGTGCCGCGGGGAGAGTTGTTCGGATTCCTCGGACCGAACGGCGCCGGCAAGACGACGACGCTGCGAATGATCGCCGGCATCCTGCAGCCGACGGCGGGGCGCGTGCGGCTCGCGGGGATCGACGTGGCCGAAAATCCGGTCGCGGCGAAGGCCCACCTCGGGTTTATCCCGGATCGGCCCTTCATATATGAGAAGCTGACGGGGACGGAGTTCCTGCGCTTCGTTGCCGGTCTCTTTGGCCAGGAGGGAGCGCCGGTCGAGCGGCGGGGGCGGGAGCTGCTGGCCCTGTTCGACCTCGAGGAATGGCGCGACGAGCTGGTGGAGAGCTACAGCCACGGAATGCGGCAGAAGCTCATCATCGCGAGCGCCTTCATCCACCGCCCGTCGGTCATCGTGGTGGATGAGCCCATGGTGGGGCTGGATCCCAAGGCGGCGAAGATCCTCAAGGAGCTCTTCCGGCGCTACGTGGATCGCGGAAACACCATCATGATGTCGACCCACACGCTGGAGGTCGCCGAAGGGTTGTGCGACCGGATCGCGATCATCCAGGGGGGCGCGATACGCGCGTGCGGAACGCTGGACGAGCTGCGCGTTCACGCGGCAGTGGGGGACGATGGCCTCGAAGCCATCTTCCTGCGCCTCACCGGCGAGCGCGCCGCGCGCGACCTCGTCGATGTCCTCGACTCCTGATCGCGCGGAGACGGAGGCGCCGGTGGCACTCGCCGGCGTGGGCCGCCTCCTCCTTCCCAAGTGGCTGACGGCGCGCGCCCGCGGCCGGACGCAGGTTCGCGGAGTCAGCGGTCGCCGGATCGGGTTACTCCTGTTCGGCGCGCTCTTCTGGATCGGCACCTTTCTCGTGCTGCGCCGCCTGCTCGGCTTCTTCGCGAACGCGCCGGATCTCGGCCCCCTGCTCGCCGCGAAGCTCCTGGCCCTCATCTTCGTCGGGTTCTTCTCGATTCTGCTGCTGTCGAACGTGATCACGGCGTTGTCGACATTTTTTCTGGCGCGCGATCTCGATCTGCTCGCCGCCTCACCCGTGCGGTGGCACGCGCTGTATGTGACGAAGCTGATCGAGACCGTCGTGAGCTCGAGCTGGATGGTTGCACTCCTGGCGGTTCCGATGCTCGCGGCGTACGGCGTCGTGTTCGACGGCGGCCCCGCGTTTCCCCTGGTGGCCGTCGCCGTCCTCGTGCCCTATTTCATTATTCCCGCCGCCCTCGGGAGCATGGCGACGCTGGTCCTCGTCAACATTTTCCCCGCGCGGCGAACCCGCGATATCCTGAGCGTGGTGACGATCTGCGCCGGGGCCGCGGTCGTCGTCGTGCTCCGGCTGGTCCGTCCGGAACGGCTCGCCCGCCCCGAGGGCTTCCAGTCCGTCGCCGCCTATCTCGCATCACTGCAGACGCCGGCGGGATCGTGGTTGCCGAGCGAGTGGGCCAGTCGCGCAATCATGACCTGGCTCCGCGGCGGGTGGCAGACGACCGATGCGGGCGCGCTCGCCCGGCTGTGGATCGCGGCGGCGGCGGCGGGCGCGGTCGGCGCCGTCGCCCACCGCCTGTGGTATACCCGCGGGTATAGCCACTCGCAGGAGGGCGGCGTCGGCGTCGCCGCGGCGGGGGCGGACAGGGCGCACCCGGGCGCGCTGCGGCGCGCGGCACGGGCGCTCGTCGCACCGCTCGGAGTCGAGCGGCGGACGCTGGTCGCGAAAGAGGTGAAGGTCTTCTTCCGCGATACGACGCAGTGGTCGCAGCTGGTCCTGCTCGCGGTCCTCGTGGTCGTCTACGTCTTCAACATCCGCTTCCTGCCGCTCACCGACAATCGGATGGGCGTATTCCTGCGCAACATCATTCCGTTTTGCAACATCCTGATCGCCGGGTTCGTGTTGGCGTCGGTGGCCGCGCGATTCATCTTCCCCGCCGTCAGCCTCGAGGGCCGCACGCTCTGGCTGCTCCGATCCAGCCCGCTCCAGGTGCGCGATCTGCTGTGGGCGAAGTATTGGGTCGGCACCTTCCCGCTGCTCGTTCTCGCCGTGGGGCTTGTCACCGCCACCGACGTGATGTTGGAAGTGAACACGTTCATGTTCACGGTGTCGCTCCTCACCATCGTCCTGCTCACGCTCGCGCTCGCGGCCCTCGCGCTCTGCTTCGGCACGCTCTTCCCCCGCTTCGACACCGAGAACCCGGCCCAGATCCCGACGTCGTTCGGAGGACTGATCTTCATGATGACGGCGGTCCTGCTCATCGGCGCGGTGATCGTCGCCGAAGCGCGGCCGGTGTATCTCTACCTCGTGCGGCAGGCGTTCAGGTCACACGCGGGAGGAACGGGGGAGATGGTCGCGGGGTTCGCGGTAGCGACCGCGCTGTGCGTCGGCGCCACGCTCGGCCCGATCGGCATCGCGCTGGGGCGGCTCGAGGCCACCGAGCGCGCGGGCTAGTTAGGCGCCCGCGCCGGTGCCCGAGGAGCGCGCGCGCGCGACGGCGGCGCGCATGATCGTGTCGAGTTCTTCCGGTGTCCCATCCAACGGCGCGAGGGCGACGTTCCCCCAATCCGGGCGCGCCGCGGGGTTACTCGCCCCCGGATGCGGGGCCAGCACGATCGGCGCGATCGCCGGATGTGCCTTGGCGCACGCGAGCGCCGCCGCGACGCCAAGCCCATCCTCAAGGTGCGGCGCGACCAACAGGACGTCCGGCTTGAAGTATTCGGCGTTCTCGAGGGCGGCGCGGATCGACCCGACCCGGGCGACGACCTCGTGACCGGATCGCTCGAGCCGAGTAGCCGTCTCGGCGAGCGAGGCGAGGCGCCGATCGGCCAGCACCACGCGGAACGGACCGGCGACGGGCCCGGGCTCGGCCTTGCGCGCGTCGCGCCCCGCCGAGCCGCGTCGTGCGGCGGCCCCGTTTTTCGAGCCTCCCTTCGTCGGTATGCGCATCCTCGATGATCCTCCAGAGGATGAGACGACTCAGGGAAACCCCCGTGACAGGCCGCGCGACAGGTCCCTACGCGTCCCGCGTCACACGTCGAGATTGCTGACGAAGCGGGCGTTGTCCTCGATGAATTTCCGGCGTGGCTCGACATCGTCGCCCATGAGCCTCTGAAAGAGGTCGTCCGCCGCCATCGCGATATCCGTCGTGACGCGGAGAATCGTCCGCGTCTGCGGGTCCATCGTGGTCTTCCACAGTTGCTCGGGGTTCATCTCACCGAGACCCTTGTAGCGCTGCACGTTGATCCCGGCCTTGCCGTCGCCGTTCCCCATCCGGGCGGCGATCGCATCGCGCTCCGCATCATCGAACGCGTAGTACTCCTCCTTTCCCCTCGCGACGCGATAGAGAGGGGGCTGCGCGATGTAGACGAACCCGGCTTCGATCAGATCCTTCATCTGCCGGTAGAAGAGCGTCAGAAGCAGCGTCCGAATGTGCGCCCCGTCGACGTCGGCGTCGGTCATGATGATCGTCTTGTGGTACCGCGCCTTGTCGAGGCTGAAGTCGTCCTTGATCCCCGTGCCGAGCGCCGTGATGATCGTTCGGATCTCCTCGTTCGAGAGGATCTTGTCGATGCGCGCGCGCTCCACGTTGAGGATCTTGCCGCGCAGCGGAAGGATCGCCTGGAAGGAGCGGTCGCGCCCCATCTTGGCCGAGCCGCCGGCGCTGTCCCCCTCGACGAGGTACAGCTCGCAGAGCTTCGGATCCTCCAGGGTGCAGTCGGCCAGCTTCCCCGGCAGGCTGCTGATGTCGAGTGCGTTCTTTTTCCGCGTCAGCTCCCGCGCCTTGCGGGCCGCCTCGCGCGCCCGCGCGGCCGACACGGATTTCTCGATGACGATGGTCGCGACCCGCGGATGCTCGTCGAGGTACGCCCCCAACAATTCATTGACCACGCTCCGGACCGCACCTTCGGCCTCCGAGTTTCCGAGCTTGGTCTTCGTCTGCCCCTCGAACTGCGGCTCCCGGATCTTGACCGAGAGCACCGCCGTCAATCCTTCGCGAACATCGTCCCCCGTGAGCGTGAGCTGGTCCTTCTTGTCCCGCTTGAGGACACCCGCCTTCTCCGCGTAGGCGTTGATCGTGCGCGTCAGTGCCGCCTTCAGTCCCGTGAGATGCGTGCCACCCTCGTGCGTGTTGATGTTGTTCACGAAGGTGAAGAGCAGCTCGTTGTAGCCATCGTTGTACTGCATCGCGAGCTCGATCTCGATGTCATCGCGCACGGTCTCGATCGCGATAACCTCGGGATGCAGCGCCTTGCGGCTCTGATTCAGATACTGGACCATCTCGCGCAGACCGCCCTTCGCGTGATACGTCTCCTCGTGGATCGGCGTCTCACGCTCGTCGGTGAGCGTGATCGTCACACCCTTGTTGAGGAACGACAGCTCGCGCAGTCGCAGCGCCAGCGTCGCGAAGTCGTAGCGGACCGCCGTGAAGATCTGCGGATCCGGCTGGAACCAGACCGTCGTTCCCGTCTCCTTCGGCCCGACTCGGCCCAGGACGGTGAGCTTCGTCTGGGTCTCGCCCCGGACGAAGTCCATGTAGTGCTCCTTCCCCTCGCGCTTCACCCAGACCTTGAGGCTCTCCGACAGCGCGTTGACCACGGATACGCCGACGCCGTGCAGCCCGCCCGACACCTTGTACGAGCTCTTGTCGAATTTTCCGCCGGCGTGCAGGACCGTCATCGCCAGCTCGACGCCCGGAATCCGCTCGGTCGGATGCACGTCCACGGGGATGCCGCGACCGTTGTCCACCACCGTGATCGAGTTGTTCGCGTGCATGGTCACCGACACCATGTCGGCGTACCCGACGAGCGCCTCATCGATCGAGTTGTCGACGACCTCGTAGACGAGGTGGTGCAGCCCGCGCTCCGATGTCGACCCGATGTACATCCCCGGCCGCTTGCGCACGGCCTCGAGGCCCTTGAGAACCTGGATCTGTCCGGCGTCGTAACGCTCGGAGACGTTGGCGGATTGTTCCATTGAGTCCGGATGTAAGGGATGCCGTGGCGGCGAACGGATGCCGAAAAGGCGGCGCGCCACCAGTCTCAAAATCTAACCGTCGGACCCGCTCCATGCAACGGACTGGACAACCTGTATGCCGTTGCGGGTCAAAGACTTATCGTCTGACCTGCCAGCGAATTTTTTTTACGGGCATGCGGCCGGCATCGCGATTGATCGCGGACAGGATCTGGGGCTCGAGCAGCGAGAGCTCCGTCATCCACGCGTTGGTCGTCACACCAACGAATAAGGTGCCGTCCGCCGTCACGCTGAGCGGCGTCGTCACCCCCGCGATCTGCGACCCGACCAGCGCCGCCCACTCCGGAATCACCGACGCCTGCCCTACCCGTCCGGCCAACCCCGATGTCGCAAGGAAATCCGTGACAAGGCCGCCCACTCGCTGCGGACGCCCCGTTCGCTTGCGGGCCCCGCTCACGCCGAGCGCTCCAGGACGCCGCCGCTGATCCGCCACCGGTCGAGTCCGTCCAGCGCCGCCGGGATATCATCCGCGCGGGGCACCACGAGAATCACCTGCCCGCGATCCTCAGCGCTCCCCCGCACGAGCTGCAACACCGCGCGCGCGCGCCCCTCGTCCAGTTCCGCGAACGGGTCATCCAGCAACAATACCGGAGAGCGCCCCGAGTCCACCCGCATCGTCCGCGCCTCGAGCACGCGCAGGGCGATGGCAACCGTCCGCTGCTGCCCCGACGACCCGAACGCCTGCAGCGCCCGGCCGTCGATCGTGAGAAGCAGGTCGTCGCGGTGCGGCCCCGAATGCGTCATCCCGCGCCGCACATCGGTCGCGCGACTCATCCGCAGCTCGTCCGCGAGCGCCTCGCGCAGAGCGGCCACCGCCACGGCCGCGCCAGCGCCAGCGCCGGTGCCGGTGCCGGTGCCGTCGTCACGCGCTCGCGCCGCATACCGCATCGCCACCGCCCCCCGTTCTCCGATCACCGCCGTCAGCCGCGCGAGCTCCCCTTCCCACCGGGCAACCCACGCGAGCCGGGCGCCCCGCACGATCGCGCCGGCCTCCGCGAGCTGCGGCTCCCATACGGCCGCCGCATCCTCCGCCCCCGCGCCGCCGCGCACCCCCGTCCGCCGCGCCATCTCGCGCAGGACCGCGTTTCGCCGCACGAGCGCCGCCCGGTATCGCTGTAAGGCCGCGAGGTACGCGGGCGACGTCGTCGCCAACACGATGTCGAGGTACCGCCGCCTCTCCTCCGGCCCGCCACGCACGAGATCGACATCGGTGGGGGCGATCGCGACGGACGGCACCGCGCCGAACCCGTCGCTGAGCCGCTCGGCCGGTGCACCGTCGATCGTCACCCGTTTGCGGCGCCCCTGGCGATCGAACCCCACCGTCACCGTCCGCGTCGCACCGGCAGCAGGTCGATCGCTCCTCACCGCCTCCCCCGTAATCGACCCGCCCCGGGCACCGAACCGCACGACGTCCGTGTCGCGCGCTCCGCGCACCGATCGCAACAGGTGCAGATAGGCGATCGCTTCGAGGACGTTCGTCTTGCCCTGCCCGTTGTCCCCCACGATCGCGATGCCATCGGCCGGCAGCTCCAGATCCACGCGCGCCAGGTTCCTGATGTCGCGCACGACTAGCGTCCGCAGCCACCACCGGTCCGGTTCCGCGGCCTACCTCCCCGCAAAGCGCGGCGCGCGCTTATCCAGAAACGCGCGCATCCCCTCGGCCATGTCCTCGCTGGCAGATAGCAGGCCGAAATATCCCGCTTCGAGAGCCTGCGCCGCGTCGGGAGTCATGTCGGCCCCCCGCCGGACCGCGTCGATGCAGAGGGCCACCGCGAGCGGACCATTCAGCATGATCGTGCGAACGATCGCGGCGGCTACGGTCATGAGCTCGGCCGCCGGCACCACCCGGTTCACCAGCCCGATGCGATGCGCCTCGGCGGCGTCGATCGCCTCGCCCGTGAGGAGCAGCTCGAGCGCACGGCCCATTCCGACCAACCGCGGGAGCCGCTGCGTCCCGCCGTAGCCGGGAAGGATCCCAAGCTTCACTTCCGGCTGCCCGAATTTCGCCCCCGGGCTCGCAATCCGGAGGTGGCACGCCATCGCGAGCTCGCATCCGCCGCCCAGCGCGTAACCATTTACCGCCGCCACCACCGGCTTCGGGCACACCTCGTACCGCCGAAAGACGGCCTGCCCGCGCGCCGAGCGCGCCGCCGCTTCGGCCGGCGATTGCGCGGCCAGCTCGGCGACATCGGCACCCGCCGCGAAGGCCCGCCCCGCCGGGCCGCTCCTGGACGTCACCCTCCCCGGCCAGCGACCCCAGATCGGCCACGCCCACGTCCTGACGCAGACCGTGTACGAGCTGTGCCAGATCTTCGGTCGGATGGGCTTCACCGTCGCCTACGGCCCGGAGGTCGAGGACGAGTGGCACAACTTCGTGGCCCTGAATATCCCGCCGGCCCACCCGGCCCGCGATCCGCTGGACAACTTTTATCTCGACCCGCACCGGTTGCTCCGCAGCCAGACCTCGACGGTGCAGATTCGGGTGATGGAGAAGCAGCCGCCGCCCGTGCGGATCATCGTGCC
>PLLD01000111.1 GCA_003141205.1 Gemmatimonadota bacterium | reverse complement strand
CAGCGCCGCCCCATTCATCGGCTGCACTCCTGACTCCCCAAACGCACCCCGCACCCGCACAGTGGTGCCCCCTTGGTTCAGGGCGAGCCACGACACGCTGGCCTTCGGATATGCAGCCACGCTGTAGGCCCCGCCGAACCCGCTGCCCGCATCGATTCGGAGCGCCCCGGTCAGGAACAGTCGGTCCGAGAGACTGAGCTGTTCCTCCCCGTACCCCCCGAGCGTCGCCTGCCGCGTTCCCAGCTGCGACACCTGCGGCGCCGTGGCCCCGTTCAGCGTCAGATTCGTCGTCGTAATAGGGTCGGTGCGCGCCGTTTGCCCCGCCATCCGGGTGTCGACCATCTGGAGCCCACCCGTGGTCGTGGCGCGCAGGCTGTGCGTGAGGGAGGCCGTCGCCGTCCCCCGCAGATCCACCGAATACACGTTCGTCGTCAGATCCACGAGTCCAAGGGAGGGCCCCCCAAGACCCTCGTACGCCGCATTGGCCAGTGGGTAGTTGAGTTCCTGATTCAGCTGCGATCCGTGATCGAGTCCGACGGTTGCGTGCCCCACGAACCACCCAGTTGGCCGCCAGTTCGCCGTGAGCCCCCCGGTCACCCGGTCCATGTTCTGCGATCCGATCTCCGACAACTGCGCCAGCGGAGTGAGGTATGCAGACTGGAATGAGTTGTTACCATACCCGTAAAAGTTCGCGGGACCGCTCAGCGCCGGCGAAGAGAACACGCCTCCGTACAACTGCGACGCATCTGGCGTTTGCTGATATGTCGAGAGATAGCTCCCCGTCGCCGTAAGGTCCGCCGTCGGCCCCAGCCTAATCGCCGTGTTCACGCGCACCGACCGCTGCTGCTCACTGTTAGGGCCGAGCGCTGCGCTCGGCAGCCCCAGGTCCGCGGTATCCGCCAACTCGCGGAACACCGGCGGCATCCGAACGATCCCCGTTTCGTTCGTGAGGTTGCCCGCGATGAAGTAGCGCACCGCCTCCGAGCCCCCACCCACCGACACATCATACTTGCCGCGGTCGCCCGTTCCAAAAATCGTCGTGGCGGGATGATTCAACGGGTTCCACCGCGTCACGCTGTCGACGACGCAGCTCCCCACGGTGGACGCCGGGGTGCCGAATGCCGAAACCAACGGACAGTTCACCGCGGCATGGGTTCCATCCGTCAGATGTCCCCAGCTGTAATAGCCGTCGGGGAAGCTCACCGGGAGCGCGCCCTCCGTCTGTTCGGCCGACACCCTCCATTGGGGCGGCCCGGCGACGCCGTGCTTCGTCGTGAGGACGATCACGCCATTCGCCGCATCCGTCCCATATTCGGTCGATGCCGCCGGTCCCTTCAGGATGTCGATCGTCTCGATATCCGAGAAATCGATGTCGTTAAGGCGCGAGGGCGTGGGATGACTACCGCCCGAGAAATACGCTGCGATGTCGCCACCCGCCGAGTTGTCCTGCCTGACCCCATCCACGATCAAGATCGGATCGTTCTGGAGGACAAGACTCGTGAGCCCTTCGATCCGGATTGCCTCGCCGGACCCCGTTAGCCCACTCGTCTCCAGCACCGTCACGCCCGGCGCTCGGGCCGAGATGAGATCCGTCAGGCTCGTGATCGGCGCCGTCGGTGCGATCGAGTCAGCATTGATCGTCGAGATATCGTTCCCGATCTCGTACCGCCGCTGATTCCCGACCGCGGTCGTTACCACTTCATCGAGCCGCGTGGGCGCCGCGACGAGCGCGAAGTCGAGTGTGACGGCCTGATCGCCCGCAAGGGTGATCTCCTTCGTCAGGGGCTGATATCCCACTCGCCGTGCCGTGATGCGATAGGTCCCCGGGGCGACACCCGTGATCGTGTACTTCCCATCTGCGTTGGCTGTCGTGCGGAGCGGCGACCCTTCCACCCGAACCGACACTTCTGACAGTGGCGACTTGAGCGCGCCGTCGGTCACATGGCCGGTGATCGTTCCCGTGCCCTGTTCTCGCACCTTGGGTGCAACCTCGGAGGTCGCTCGAGTACCCGGCTCGAGCCGGACCCGGCCGAGTGGCGAGACAACGACCGCCAGATCCGTGTCGACGAGCAGATCGTGGAGGGCTTCGCCCGCCGTCCCATGCGTCAGCGAAACCGAGACGCGCCGGTTCACGGGCACTTCGTCCTGGCTGTAGGAGAGCGCAAAGGCCGCCTGCGTCGCGATCGCCGCCAACGCTCGGTGGAGTGGGATATCACGGAGCTGCAACGACACCGGTCGCCCAAGGACAGCCGCCGCCAGCGCGCTGTCCGCGACTGCTCCCGCCTCCCGCGCCGGGCGCCCAGGCACATCAATGGCCGGCGAGACAGTCGTCGACTCCTGTTGCGCGCGAGCAACCGTGGTACCGGCTATCAGGATGGTCGCGAGAGTCGCGATGCACACGGACATGCGCTGCCAGAAAGTCGTCATTGGGGCTGTGTCCCACCGTGGAAGGCCGCCTGGACGCGACGCGCGTCGGTCATCGCCGGCATCTCTCGTTCCCGACTCGGGCCACTGGCCGCCGAGCGCCGACGGATGACCACCGTGTTACCGCTGCGCTCGTACGTCCCGCCGACAACACCCGTCACCTCCGCGAGCACGGCATCCGCCGGCTCACTACCAAACGACGCGGTCACATGCTCCGCCCCAAGCGTGGAATCGGCAATCGTAATCGTGAGGTTGAAGGCACGGGCGACATCGCGGATCACATCACGCAGCGGCACCCCATCGAACGCCAATCCGCCTTGAACCCATGCGAGGTCCGGCGCCAAATTCACGCCCCTCTTCACCTGTACCTGCCCGCCGGCATCAACCGCGGCGACATCCCCGGCGCGCAGGCCAGGCGCCGTGCCGACCGCCACCTCTCCCTCGACAACCGCGACGCGCATTTGCTGATCATCGCCGTACGCGCGCACCGCAAACGTCGTCCCGATATCCCGTACGTCTCCGAACGTGGTTCGTACCGCGAGCGGTCTTGCAGCGTCATGCACGACGGTGAGGTACGCCTCGCCTGACAGCTCCAGCGTGCGCGCACGGCGCCCGAAATCCGCCGGCACCCGAACGCGAGACGCCGGTCCCAGGACGAGTTGCGTTCCATCCCGGAGCGTCACTGTCGCCCGCCCGCCTGCAGGCGTTGCGAACTCACGGAATGGCGCCGACTGCCGTCGCTCATGTCCGATCAAGACGCCGACACCTGCGGCGACAACGATCATCGCGGCGACACCCATCGCCCGAGCGACTCGACTGCGGCCGTCCAGGTGCTCGGGGTGCGCCGTACCGCCGTACAGCGAGAAGAGCGTGGCGCGTCGACGCAGCGGGACATGTGTGCCGCCGATGCTGGGTCGATCGATTCGTGATCCTCGGCTCAGCGCTCGGCGCATCTGCATCCACGCGGCGGACGGATCGACCTCCCGGTCCGTCTCCTCGCGCGCGCCCCGCCACGCCTCGCCGAGCACTCGGCCTCGCTCCAGATACGCCTGACGCGCCGGGTCGGCCGCCGCCCACGCCTCGACACGCACGCGTTCCGCCGCAGTACACGTCCCGGCGTAATACCGCTCGAGCAGGTTATCGATGCCGTCGTTCATGTAAGTGGGCTCATGGTCGTCGTTACCCATACAGGCGCCCCGACCCCCTGAACCCCCCAACTCGGCGGTTGCGGTTCCCTTCTGCCAACAGTTGTGGTGAGAGACCTAACGCAGCGTGGCGAGCTCGGCGCGAAGAGCCTTGGTCGCGAGCGTAAGCTGCCGCTCGACGCATTTCGCGGAGACTTCCATCACGCGCGCGATCTCGGGGATCGTCAGCTCATGCTGCCACCGGAGCGTATAAGCTTCGCGGCGCCGCCGCGGCAGCCGAGCGACGGCGTGGGCGACGGCGGCCGCCATCTCGCGGCTCAGCACCGATTCTTCAGGTCCCTGTGGGCCCGCACCCAGTCCCGCGGCCTGCGGGCTCCCCGCGCTCGTGGCCGCGCATCGCTCCACCACACCCCGGTGACGGATATGACCCAGAGCTCGATTGCGTGCCGCGGAGTAGAGATAGCTCCGCAGCTCTCCCCGAACGTTCAGCTGCCCGCGGCGTGCCCACAGCCATAAGAACAGATCCTGCACGATCTCCTCCGCAATCGCCTGCGAATCGATATACGTCCGCAAGAACGCGTAGAGCGGCTGGTAGTACGCGTGGAAGATCGTCTCGAACGCCGACTCGCTCCCTTCCCGCATGAGTGCGAGGAGGGCATGCTCATCGACAGTATCGGCGCCGTGAGCCAATGGTGCTGCGCCGGCGAGCGCCAGAGCGCCCGCGCGGCGGGAAGGGTGCGATGCCATCGCGCGGCACGATAGGTGAGTGTCGCCGTCCGCGCAAGACAATATCCACGTGCCTGCGGTCCTTTCAACGAAAGCGCTCTATTGATGCGCGCACCGTTGTGTCCGACCTGTTCATTGCACGCCAGCTCGGGCACGGACAATTATCTGGGACGAAGGCTAGCGCAGGAGACCGCCTGTCACTTCCGCATGCGCGCGACGCCGGCGACGTGGCCGGCAAGTGAGGCGGCAAATCGCTGAAAGCTCACCTCTTCCGACGGCTGTTCGCAGTCCCCAGTCTTTCCGATCGCCGCATCCGACAACAACAGACACGTGTCATCGTACAAGCGCTCGTGCAACAACTTCAGGCAGAGCAGCTCGTATCGCTTCGCGTACGATGTGTCGCGGAATTCTGGCAAGACGGGAAAGTGCGGCTCTTTCACTCCGACCGGTGATGCCGAGCGCGCTGCCCGATCGAGCAGCATGAGCCAGCCCACCCAGGGGCGCGGTGACGTTCCAAAGGCCCCCTCCCGATACGCCGTCCATAGATCGGTCGCGGTTCCAATCGCCTCTTCGGTCCGATTGTTGAAATTGTTTCCAAACGACCCCACCTGCGACTTGAATTCGCAGCAGGCGATGAGTTGACCGTCGGCGACGATCAACAGATCCCACTCCTTCGTCGGTCGAAAAAACCCGGGCAGCTCGAGCCGGTGGTCACGATAGACGGCAGCGTCGGGGATCCCGGCTTCGCGAACGGTTGCCGCGATCGCCTCGACGAATCCGTCCATCTGCGCGCCGCCAGTGACTTCGCCTCGTTGGCCGTAATCCTTACGCCCGGTGATGCTCCCCTGGGCCAAGCCCTGCGTCACACGGGTATACCAGAAGTGTCCAATGGCCAAGCGCAGGCGTTGGTCGAGCGGATCTGTCATGCCGTACGCTGCCGCGAGCTCGCCGTGTCGGCCGGCGCGCGGATGCTTGCCCCGCTGAACAAATCGGCCATTGCATCTGACAACCGATGCCGGGCGGCCTCGAGGTAGTGAGGATCGAGCTCGTTCCCAATGCTGTGCCGTCCCCAACGCGCGGCCGCAAGCGTCGTCGTGCCGGTGCCGAGAAAAGGGTCCAGCACCGTGTCGCCGACGAAGCTGAACATGCGCACGAGGCGCTCTGCCAGCTCGAGCGGGTACGGCGCCGGATGCGCCTTTGTCGACGCACCCCCGAGCCCTGTCCAGATCTGTTGGAACCACACTCGATGATTCTCGGCCGATATCAGGCTGAGAATGCGTTCGGCAAGCGCGGGGCTCCGGTAGCCGCCCGGCTTTCGTTGCATCAGGATGAACTCAATGTCGTTCTTGACGACGGCGTTGGGCTCATACGGCTTGCCGAGAAACCCTCCCCCACCGTTGTCGACCTCGTAGACCGCGTTGGCGATCTTGTGCCAGATAATTGGCGCGAGATTGTCGAACCCGATGCGCCGGCACCGCTCCTGAATCGAGGCGTGGAGCGGCACGACGGTATGCCGGCCATTGTTCTGCCTGCGCGAGAGACAGACGTCGCCAACGACAACAATGAGGCGGCCTCCAGGCACCAGCGCGCGATAGCACTGCTCCCAGACGCGGTCGAGCTCGCTTAGGAACGTGTCGTAATCCTCAACGTGCCCCAGTTGGCCCTCAGTGTCCCGGTACTCCTTGAGGGTCCAGTAGGGAGGCGATGTGACGACAAGCTGGACTCCACCCTCGTCCAGGAAATCCATGGCGCGCGCATCACCGAGATGCAGGTCGTGGCTCGTCGGAATCCGGCGCACCGCCGACTCGATGGCGGTCATGAGGCGAGGATCCCGGGCAATTCGCGGCAGCGCCGTTTGGGCATTGTCGAGCACTCCCAGTTCCACGGGCAGAAACGGGGCGAGTGGGTGCTCCAACAGCGCGACCTTATCGACGACCTGCGTTGCCACGGTTGCTCCGGTATGGTCAACTGAAACGTAAGCCTATCGTGGGCGTGCGCGAGAAGCGCGACGCTTCCACGGCTCGCCTTCGCGCCAATGCGCCGCGCACGGATTCCGCGCTACGCGGACGCCGGCGACGCCGCCGGTGCCAGGCCGCGAATTCGACTCGTGGCGACCGCGGCGGTGCCGATAAGCACGACGCACGCTAGCGCCTCGACGGTCAGCATTACGCCCGTGCTCCAACGGTCGTGCAGCCAGCCGTCGAACGCCGTCATGTACGAGATCGGCGCGTTGCCGAGCGCGGCCACCAGGGTGTATTTGCTGGTCGCCGCTCGGCGGCCGATGGCGCTGAGTATCAACGCCGAGAACGCGGCCGTGCAGATGCCAAGGACAAACGCGTACACGAGCGTACCCGCCACGAACAGCGCCGGCGTACGCGGGGAGAGACCCAGACCGAGACCCGCGGCGGCGAGCACGCCTCCAGTGAGGAGGTAGACGGTGCGCCGGTCGGCCCGATCGGCCCACCAGCCACCGACGAGACAGCCTGCCGCCATCACGATCGCGCTCAGCGCCCCGGTGACGAGTGCGACGCCATCGGGTCCCACATGCCATTCGGGCGCGACGGCCGCCCAGAGATCGTTGGCCGCGCCCACGCCGATCGGCGAGATGACGAGCGCCATGACGAGTGCGCCCCTGGGCGACCGCGCCAACTGCCAGAGCTCGCGCCCAATCTCGACGAGCCGTGGGCCGAGGCGTTCGTCCGCGTCCTCCCGGTCGGGCTCGGCCACGGCCCACAAGCCCACCGTGCAGGCGAGGCAGACGCCGGCGAGCACCGCGCTGGCCACGAACGGCGTGCGCGCATGGCTGGCGAGCCACACGCCGGCGCCGCCACCCAACCCCGTGCCGCCGAGGTGGCCGACCTGGAACCAGCCGGATACGCGTCCCTTGAGTTGCTCCGGCACGGCCAGCGCCATGAGGCCGCCGAGAGGCAGTTGAATGAGCGTCACGCCGACTACCGCTACGAACAGGCCGGTCGTCAGCAGCACGGCCGTCGTAGGTCGGATGGGGAGGAGACCGACGGCCAGCAAGGCACCAGCGGCGATCCCGGCGCCAATGCGGTACCACGTCTTGAGTGTCAGCGCTAGATCGGCGACTGGGGACCAGCAGACCTTCAACGCGTTCGGTAGGAGCGCCACCGCGATGATCGAGGCGATCGCCGACACCGGCAGGCCGGCCCGCGCGGCCATGAACGGGACCGTGACGACGACGAAGCCGTTGACGATTCCCGCCGGGAGGTTGAGAAGGAGAAAGACTATGGGAGCCGCGGCGTGCCGCCGTGAGTCGTTCACCGAATGGGGGGGGTGAGCAATTAACGCCGCTCGCGGCTCGGTCTTTGACCCCAGCTACCTTGCCAGCGCGAGTCGCACCGCATCGAGTCCGCTATCGCGAAAGTCATCACTCTGGGCGAATAGTGTGTGGTAGGTGCGCAAATCGCTGTCGTCCAGGACATCGGCGGAGCCTCGCTCCGATGCGACGCGCGGGTTCGCGCCCACGCCCAGCGTCGTTCCCAATCCGGCATAGAGGTATCGGTCGCCGAACATCCTTCGTAGGGCGGCGAAGGCCGGCTCGCCGGTGCAGTGGCCAGGAGCGATGAAATCAACCTTGTAGGTGTCATGCAGGGCGGTAGCAACTTTTTCTATGGCCGGATCCTGAGCCACCACCAGATGGAGCCCGCCGGCAATGAAGTGAATGTGCGGATTGATCTTGGCTGCTTCGGCAACGATGGTTTCGATGCCCGGATGCGAACAGGCCACCACGAGTACTATGCCGTCCGCCGTGTTGATGGCCAGCGACAGCTCCTTTAGTTCCTTGGTTCCGGGCGCATCGGACACCAAGGCGATCAGCGTGATGCCCGGTGCCACTTCCATGGTGGTATCGATCAATTCGATGTTGGCACCCGGAAAGGCGGTGCCGAACTTCATGATCTTGGGCGGTGCGCCGTCGTAATAGCGCATCTCGGCCGGAAGCGACTCGTCCTTTCGATAGAATTTACTCGGTAGGTCGGAGCCAAAAATGCCGAAGCTTTCCTTGGGCGCGTAAATCTTGACCTTCGGATTCACGTTTAGCAGATACGACAATCCTCCCATATGATCACTGTGGCGGTGCGATAACACCACGAAGTCGAGCTTTCTGAGGTCGACGCCCTTGGCCTTCACATTCTTGGCAAGAATCGTCGGGTCGTCTCCAGTATCGAACAGAATGCGCTTGCCGTTGATCTCCACCAGCGCGGCATAGCCCCAGTCCTTGGTCATCGCCGCGTTCTTGCCGAAGGCGTCATAGAGCACCGTGATACGCGCCGGTGCGGCTGTGGCAGCCGACGACGTCGATCCGGTCGTCGCACAGCCCGCCACTATCCAGGCCGAACCGAATGTGGCCAATAGTACAAAATGGAGAGTTGTTCGCATGAGCATCTCCCTAAGGTATTGATCAGTTATCGACCGTCGTCCGCGGCATGGCCCCCTGTCGGGCATAAAACTGGACCTGCGCGCGCGCGCAGGCAGCACGACTTCGCCATATCTGCTTGACACCATATCTGCTTTAGGCTATATTGACGCGTGACGTGGGAGATCGAATACGTGGACGAGTTCGGGGAGTGGTGGACGAACGTCCTCAACGATGCGGAGCGGGAATCGATTTTCGACCCGCGCCGTATGGCGATCCTGTTGCTCGGCGGGGACAAGACGCGGGATGACGGCTGGTATGACCGGGAGGTGCCGCGCGCCGATCGGTTGTATGACCAACACTTGAAGGAACTGCGCGAGGAGGGACTACTCTAATGCCGAACACCAAGAAGTTTCGCGACCTGGTGAACGCGACGGTGTCGCGCGAGGCTCAGGCCCGCGCGCACGCGAAGGCACGAGAGCTGCTCAAGGAGATGCCGCTCGCGGAGCTGCGGCATGCCAAGGACCTGACGCAGACCCGGCTCGCGGAGCTGCTCGAGACGACGCAGTCGGAAGTCTCGCGGATCGAGAGCCGCAGCGACATGTACGTCTCGACGCTCCGGAGCTACATCGAGGCAATGGGCGGCCGGCTCGAGATCGTGGCCCGCTTCCCGGACGGCGCCATCGAGATCAACCAGTTCCACGATGCCGCACGGGACGCGGCGTAGGGAGTTCCGTGGCAGACGTCAGTGGCTGAGAGCGTGCTCCGTCGCTGACCAGTCGAGCGCGAAATCCTCGAGCACAACCTGGTGCGCGACGTGGGCGCCGCACGGGAGAACCCCGAGCGGCATATGATCTATACGCCGGGGGAGATCCGGCAAGACCGAGCGGCAACACGCTGCCGCACTGTCATAATATTGTCATAGAAACCTATGACAATGGTTGAGATCACAATCGACAACGCCATGCCGGGAGTGGGGGTCGAACCCACATGGGCTTGCGCCCAAGGGATTTTAAGTCCCTTGCGTCTACCAGTTTCGCCATCCCGGCCGTCGCCGCCGCAACCTAGCGCGGCACGATTGCCCCGCAAGGCGCCCGGCGCCACGCCCTGGCGTCTCCACTCGGACGGGAACGATTCCTGCGATAGACAGGTCCGTCGGGCGTCGACATCCGTGTCTACCAACCGAGGAGATTGCTTCGGACCTACGGTCCTCGCAATGACCTTATGCACCCCTTGACCATCATGTCCCATCTGCGCAGCACCGCGTCCCGCCCGCTGGTCTCGGCGCACCGGGCGATCGCGCTCCTCCTTCTGCCACTGGCCATCGCCGCGTTGGGTGCGCGCCCGCTACACGCGCAACGCAGCGACTCCGCCACCCGCCAGCCGGTGGTGATGCTCGACGTCGCCTTCTATAACGAGCAGGCCACTCTGCGCGAAGCGACCGATACGAGCAACGCCGTTCTGGCCAACCAGACGTTGCGCGACAGCCTCTCCCGCTCGGCCGGCGTTCGCCTCCTCGACGCGTCCGCGACCGCGGCGGCAGCCGCATCCCCCGAGGCCATCGAAGCCGCAGAGGGGAAGCCCTGCAACGTGATCGTCGCGTGTGCGCGCGCCGTGGGAAAAAAGCTCGGCGCCACGTGGGTCGTCATGAGCAAGATCAGCAAGACGAGCAACCTCATCTGGCTGCTCACGGGTCAGCTGATCAACGTCAAGACCGGCGAGATCGTGCTCGATGACAGCTTCGAGGTCAAGGGAGACCCCACCA
>PLLD01000105.1 GCA_003141205.1 Gemmatimonadota bacterium | reverse complement strand
CGTCCGCGAGACCCTCCGTCAGCACATCACGCGCGGCCACGTCACGGCGGTCGTGCGGATCGACCGGACGGCCGATGACGCCGTGGCGGCGATCGACGAGCAGCGCTTCGCCGCGTACGTGCGGCAGCTCGCCGCTTTGAAGGCCCGGTACGATCTGGGGGGCGAGGTCGATCTGGCGACCGTTCTCCGCATGCCGAACGTCCTGCTGTCGACGGCGCCGGACGGGGTCGATGATGCCGAGGGGGTGCGCACCGCGTATGGCGGAAGCGTGGCGGAGCTCGTGGCGCTCGTCGAAGTGGCGGCGCGCGCGCTCGGCGAGATGCGGGAGGGGGAAGGCGCACGGCTGGCGCAGTACGTTGGGGAGCGTCTGACCCTCGTCGAGGCGGCCGCGGCGCGCATTGCCGCACGCGCACCGGAGCGCCTGGTCCGGCAGCGCGACAAGCTCCGCGAGGCGGTGCGGCAGCTGACGGGCGGAGCGTCCGTCGACGAGCAGCGGGTGGCCCAGGAGATCGCGATCCTGGCGGACCGCCTCGACGTGAGCGAAGAGCTCGATCGGTTGCGGGCGCACGTGGCCGCGGTGCGCGAGGCACTCGCGGGGCGCGGCCACCCGCCCGAGCCGGTCGGGAAACGGCTCGGGTTCCTCGTCCAGGAGATGCTGCGCGAGGCGAATACGACCGGGTCCAAGGCGGCGGATGCCGAGATTCTCCACGCTGTGGTGTCGATCAAGGAGGAGCTCGAGCGGATCCGGGAACAGGTCGACAACCTCGAATGACGCCCGACGCGGCCCCCACGGCGGATCGCGCGGTCGATCCCGTCCCGGTGATCCTTTCCTCGCCGTCGGGCGGGGGCAAGACCACCATCCGTCGGGAGTTGCAGGCCTTGCGGGCGGATGTGGGCTACTCGGTGTCGGTGACCACGTGACGGCCGCGGGCGGCGGAGGTCGACGGAAGGGATTATTATTTTCTATCGCACGGCGAGTTCGAGTCGCGGCGGGAGCGCGGCGAGTTCGCCGAGTGGGCCGAAGTGCACGGCAATCTGTATGGCACGCTGCGGCGCGAGGTCAGCAGGGTGCTGGATAGCGGCAAGCATGTGATGATGGACATCGACGTGCAGGGCGCGCGGCAATTCGCGCAGGCCTTTCCCGATTCGGTGCTCATCTTCCTGCTGCCTCCATCCGCGGACGTGCTGTTGACCCGGCTCAAGGAGCGGAAGACCGAATATCCTGCCGATCTGGTCTTGCGCCTGGAGTCGGCGCGGCAGGAAGTGATGGCGCTCGACCTGTACCGATACGTCGTGATCAATCAGGATCTGCATCGGGCCGTCCACCTCGTCTCCGCGATCATCGATGCGGAGACGGCCCGGCGGATGCAGTCTCCGGCACTCGCCGCCGATGTGGCGGCAATCGTGGCGGGGCTGGATCGTGAGATCGCGGCGCTTCGACCGAGGATTTGACCCGGCCGCTCTGGCGGGTGATGGCTTACTCTTGATGCAGGAGCCGGTGTAATGCGCGTGTTCACTCCAGACGAAGTCGCGGTCCGGGCCCGGACCAACAAGTACCTGGGCGTCCTGGTCGCCGCCAAGTATGCGCGTGGCCTCAACGATTTTCCGCGGGATCGCGCCTCATCCAAGGAAAAGAAGCTGACGACCCGTGCGCTCGAAGAGCTGACCAACGGCGCGCTCGAGTTCCGCGTGGTGCCGCGCCGTCGCGTGGACTGACGCTGCGTCCGTTCACGCAGCGCCGGATCCTGCTGGGCGTCACCGGCGGGATCGCGAGCTACAAGGCGGCGTGGCTCGCCCGACAGCTGACGCAGGCCGGTGCCGAGGTCGACGTCGTCATGACCTCGGCCGCGCGGGCATTCGTCGGCGAGGTGACCTTTGAAGCACTGACCGGCCGTCCCGTCCACACGGCGCTCGTCGCGCCCGCCCACGCGCTCGACCACATCGCGCTCGCGCGGGCGGCACACGCCATCGTCGTCGCCCCGGCGACGGCGGACTTTCTCGCCCGGGCGGCCCAGGGACGCGCGAATGATCTGCTGACGGCGTGTTTGCTCGCGGCGGACGCGCCGGTGCTGCTGGCGCCGGCCATGAACGACCGGATGTGGGCGCATCGCCAGACGGGATTGAACGTCGCCCACCTGCGCGAGCTGGGGTACGTGGTGCTGGACCCCGAAGAGGGGCCTCTCGCGGCGGGGGAGGGGAGCGGCCCGGGCCGCCTGCCCGAGCCGGAGACGATCCTCGCGCACGTCGGCCGGCTGCTCGACGGCGACGGTCTCCTCCGCGGCCGGCGCATCGTGGTGACGGCCGGCGCGACCCGCGAGCCGCTCGACCCGGTGCGTTTTCTGTCGAATCGCAGCAGCGGCAAGATGGGGATCGCCGTGGCGGCGGCGGCGTGGCGGCGCGGAGCCGATGTCACCCTGATCGCCGGCGCCATGACCGTGCCGCCTCCAGTCGGTGTGCGCACGATTGCGGTCGAGACGACGGCTGAGATGCGTGACGCGGTCGCGGAGGCGTCCCCGACGGCGGACGTGCTCGTGATGGCCGCGGCTCCGGCCGATTTCCGTCCGGCGGAGATCGCGCCCCACAAGATCAAGAGGGCCGCGGCTCCGTCGGCCGTGCCCATGGTGCCCACGGATGACATCCTCCTGTCCACTCGCGGGAATCGCGCGCCCCACGCAATCGTCGTCGGCTTCGCGCTCGAGACGCAGGCGGTACTGGCGGGTNNATGAACGACGCCCTCGAGCCGGGGGCCGGGTTCGGCGGCGATACCAATCGCGTGACGCTGCTCGCGGCCGGGCGTGAGGATCCCGAAGCGCTGCCGCTCCTCTCGAAGGCCGAGGTCGCCGATGCGATCCTCGACCGCGTCGAGGGGTTGCTGCGTGGACGGTAGGAGCGCGCTCCGGACGTACCTGCGGCACCAGCGCGAGCTCGGCGAGCGCGACCTGGTGCTGGATCAGCTCACGGCGGCAGAAGCGTTGCGCCTCGTCACCGCCTCACCCGCGGTCAGGCGATCCCCGCGCCCAACCGCTCCCATCGCTGCTCCCATCGCTGCCTCAATCGCTGCCCCCATCCCTGTGCCCGAGTCGGCGCCCTCCGTGCCCGCCACCGATCCCCCCGCCGTTCCCGTCGCTGCTCCGGTCGCCACTCCCGCCGCGAGCGCCGTCGCCGCGATCTGGCCTCCGGGGATCTCGATGGGGCGCATGGAATCCGAGCTCTTTGACGGCCCGCTGTCCGATCTGCGAACGCTGGCCGATGTCGCGCGCGTCACCGAGGCGTGTACGCAATGCACCCTGTCCGCCACGGCACCGCGCAACGTCCCCGGCGAGGGATCACCGTCGGCCCAGTTCGTCTGCGTCGGTGAAGCGCCCGGCGCTAACGAGGACGCCACCGGGCGCCCGTTCGTGGGACGGGCGGGCCAGCTGCTCGACAAGATCCTCGCCGCGATCGGTCTCGCGCGCGAGGAGGTCTTCATCTGCAACGTCCTGAAGCATCGCCCTCCCGGTAACCGGAATCCCCAGCCCGACGAGGTGGCGGCCTGCAAGCCGTATCTCGTGCGCCAGATCGAGATCCTCCGGCCGAAAGTCATCGTCGCATTCGGGACGTTCGCCGCGCAAACGCTGCTCGAGACGCCGTTGTCGATCGGGAAGTTGCGCGGACAGGTGCACCGGTATTACGGTGTCCCGTTGATCGTGACATACCATCCAGCCGCGCTCCTCCGGAATCCCGCCTGGAAGCGCCCCACGTGGGACGATGTCCAATACGCCCGCCGCATCCTCGATGGCGCCCTCACCTGATCCCGACGGCGGCCCCGTGTCGCCGTCCGGCCCGAACGGGAATGGCGCCGGCACCGCGCTCACGTCGCGCGACCCGTGGGCCCCCTACGGCGATCGCCGGCCGCCGTATTCGGAGGACGCCGAGCAGGCGGTGATCGCCGCGATGATGATGGACACCGACGCCATCATGCGGGCGGCGGAGTTCGTCGACGACACCATGTTCTACCGCGAGGCCCACCGCAGAATCTTCCGCGCGATGATCGCGATCACCGAGCGCGGCGGCGTCGTCGACCCGCTCACGCTCTCGGACGAGCTGGCGCGACGCGGGGAGCTCGAGGCGAGCGGCGGCCGCGACTACATCACCTTCCTGATCGACGCGGTGCCGACATCGGCCAACGTCGAGTACCACGCGGCCATCGTGCGCGAGAAGGCGCAGCTGCGCCGCGTGATCGAGGTCTCCACCGGCCTCGTGGGCGCGGCGTTCGACGCCCGCACGAACGCGGCGGAGCTGCTCGACCAGGCGGAGCATCGCATCCTCCAGCTGAGCCAGGCGGGCGCGGGGCGCGAGTTCACGCGGATCAAGGAGCTGCTCTGGCCGACGATGGAGCGGATCGAGGCGCTCCAGCGCGGGGGCAAGACGATCACGGGGGTCGCCAGCGGGTTCTCGGACCTGGACGACCTCACGACCGGGTTTCAGTCGGGGGAGCTGATCATCATCGCGGCGCGCCCCAGCATGGGAAAGACCGCCCTGGTCCTCAACATCGCCCAGCACGCCGCCATCGAGCACAACACGCCGATCGCCTTCTTCTCCCTCGAGATGAGCAAGGAGTCGCTCGTGCAGCGGCTCCTGACGAGCGAGGCGCGGCTCGACGCCCAAAGTCTTCGGAAGGGCATGTTGCGCGACGAGGACTTCCCCCGCCTCGCCCGCGCCGCGGGGATCCTGAGCTCGGCTCCGATCTACATCGACGACAGCGCCAGCCTGACGCTGCTCGAGATGCGGTCGCGCGCGCGCCGGCTCAAGGTCGACTCGGGGATCGGCCTGATCGTCCTCGACTACCTGCAGCTGATCCAGGGACCGTCGAGCGCGGAGAATCATCAGCAGGAGATCAGCACGATCTCCCGGTCCCTCAAAGCGCTCGCGAAGGAGCTCGCCGTCCCCGTCATCGCGCTCTCGCAGCTGTCACGCGCCCCCGAGCAGCGGACGGCGGAGCACAAGCGGCCGCAGCTCTCCGACCTCCGCGAGTCCGGCGCCATCGAGCAGGACGCCGATCTCGTGATGTTCATCTACCGCCCCGAGGTGTACGAGGGCGCGACGGACAAGGACGGGAATTCGCTCGAGGGGCGCGCCGAGATCATCATCGGCAAGCAGCGCAACGGTCCGACCGGCACGGTCAATCTGTTCTTCCATAAGGCCTACACGCGCTTCGAGAGCTACACGGCGCGGCCGCAGGGCTAGTCCGGGCGGCATTCGTGCCGCCGGACGGGCGGCCCCTTACGGGGCGCCCTTTACGGGGCGCCCTTTACGGGGCGCCCTTTACGGGGCGCCCTTTACGTGGCGACGATCTGCGCCCAGGTGACCGGGGCGAGGCTGGCCCCGCCCACGAGCACACCATCGACCCCCGGCGCAGCGAGGAGAGAGGCCGCGTTTGCGCGGTTGACGCTCCCGCCGTACAGAATCGGAACCGCGGCCCCCGTTTTCCCCCCGAGCTCACCCAGCGCGCCACGGAGAGACGCGTGCACGGCGCTGGCGTCCGCGGGCGTCGCGGTACGTCCCGTGCCGATTGCCCACACGGGCTCGTAGGCCACCAGCGCTCCGGCCACCGCGGCCGGCGTCACGTCGGCAAAGCCGGCCCGCAGCTGCCGCAATACAACCACTTCCGTCTGCCCGGCGTCGCGCTCCGCCAGCGTCTCCCCCACGCACAGCATCGGTGTCAGCCCGGCACGCACGACCGCCGCGCATTTGCGCGCGGTCTCGGCGTCGGTCTCGCCAAAGACGTGCCGGCGCTCGGAGTGTCCGATGAGCGCGTACCGCGCGCCCGCCGCGCGCGCCATCGGCGCGGAGATCTCGCCCGTGAACGCCCCCTTGTCCTCCCAATAGACGTTCTGGCTGCCCGCACATGCATCGCGCCGGTCCGACAGAGACTCGCTCACCGCCTCGAGCGAGACGGAGGGCGGAAAGAATACCAGGCGCCGGTCGTCCCGCGGGGCGTACGCCTTCAGGAACTCCGCGAGAAACGCCCGCGCCTCGCCGGGCGCGAGGTGCATCTTCCAATTGGCGGCGAAATAGCGCACGGCCAGCGCGCTACGCGGCGGCCGGGGCGTCGTCCAGCGCCGCGACCCCGGGCAGAGGCTTTCCCTCGAGGAACTCGAGCGATGCGCCACCCCCCGTCGAGACGTGACTCATGCGCGATGCGAGCCCGGCCTGTACCACAGCCGCCGCCGAATCCCCCCCTCCCACGATCGTCGTCGCTCCCCGCGCCGTCGCCTCCGCCATCGCCTCGGCGATCGCCCGCGTCCCGGCGTCGAATGGGGGTGTCTCGAAGACTCCCATCGGCCCGTTCCACACGATCGTCTTCGCGATCCCGATGGCGCGCGCGTACGACTCGCTCGTGCGCGGACCGATGTCGTACATCGCCTCGTCCGCCGGGATCTTGTCGCGCGGCACGGCATGGGCGCGTGCGGCGCCGGCGGCATCGAGGGACGGGGCGACCAGCGCATCGTGCGGAAGGGTGAGGCGCGCTCCCGCCTCCGCGACGAGCGTGCGCGCCAACTCCACCCGGTCCGGCTCGACCAGGGACGTGCCGACGCCGAGCCCCATCGCTTCGTAGAAGGTGCAGGCCATGGCGCCTCCGATCAGCATGCCATCGACCTGGGGCAACAGCTGCCGGATCACATCGATCTTGCCGGAAATCTTGGCGCCGCCCAGGATGGCTATGAAGGGGCGTACCGGATTCCGGAGGGCGCCCCCGAGATAGGCGAGCTCCTGCTCCATGAGCAGGCCGGCCACGGCGGGGTGCACCACGCGGGCGACCCCTTCCGTCGACGCGTGGGCGCGATGCGCCGATCCGAACGCGTCGTTCACGAAGACGTCGCCCAGCGCCGCGAGCTTCCGGGCGACCTGTGGGTCGTTGGTCTCCTCCCCGGCGAGGAAGCGGGTGTTCTCGAGAAGGAGCACCTCGCTCGGGCCCAGAGCGCGCGACGCGGCCACCGCCTCGGGCGTGTCGGTCGATGCGACGAAGACGACCTTTTGCGGGATCAGCTCGCCCAGCCGCGCGGCGACCGGCTCGAGCGAGTACGTCGGATCGGGCTGTCCCTTCGGGCGGCCCAAATGCGACATCAGGATGACCCGCGCGCCGCGCGAGAGAAGGAGCTGGATCGTCGGGATCGCCGCCCGGATGCGCGTATCGTCGGTAACGTGGCGCTGGGCATCGAGCGGGACGTTGAAGTCGACGCGCACGAGGGCGCGCCGTCCGCGGAGCTGAGCGTCCGTGAGATCGCGGATCCCCGCCTTCCGCGTTCCCGCGGCGCTCACAAACGTGCCGCGATGTGCCGGAGGAGATCGACGCAGCGCGACGCGTATCCCCACTCGTTGTCGTACC
>PLLD01000323.1 GCA_003141205.1 Gemmatimonadota bacterium | reverse complement strand
GCCGCGGGCGCCGCGGGCGCCGTGGCGCGCCGGGGCAGGCCGCGGGTGACGTGGGCGGATGTCGTGGAGCGCAGCACGGGGCTGTGGGCCCTGACCGGTCCTGCCTCGGGGGCGCTCGCCACACGCATCCGCTCGGGCGACGCGGATGCCGCGGCCCGCCAGCTCACCGTATGGCGCGAGGTATTCGGCCCTCACGTCGTCGTGGAGGTCCAGCTGCACGATGCCGGACGCACGGAGGCGGCGCTGGCGGGCGCCCTCATCGCGCTCGCGGGGCGGAGCGGGGTCGCCTGGGTCGCCACGAACGATCCCCGCTACGTCACGGACGATGGCCGGCTGGTGCACGATGTGCTCACCGCGCTCCGCGCGGGGCTGACGCTGGATGTCGCCGCCGAGCGCGGACTGCTCTCTCCGAACGGAGAGTGGCGGCTGCGCTCCCCCGCGGAGATGGCCGCGCGGTGGGCGGGGTGTGAAGAGGGGCTGGCCGAGAGCGTGCGGGTCGCCGAGGGGTGCGAGGAGTTCTCATTCGACTGGCTTCGGCCGCCGCTACCCAAGTACTCTGTGCCGCCGGGGCAGACGGATGACAGCCACCTCCGCACGTGTGTGGTGGAGGGAGCCCGCCGGCGCTGGGGCACCGTGAGCGATGTCCAGAATCGACAGCTGGAGCACGAACTTAAGATCATTCAGCAGTTGGGGTTCGCTGGTTTCTTTCTAGTGATGCATGAGGTCGTGCGCGAAGCTGAGTCGCGGAAGATCCTGGCCCAGGGGCGGGGGAGCGCCGCCAATTCCGCCGTCGCCTTTTGTCTTGGGATTACGGCTGTCGATCCAGTAGCGAACGGGCTCATGTTCGAGCGGTTCCTCTCCGATCTGCGCGTCGATGGGAAGGCGGAAGCCCCTGACATCGACATCGATTTCGAGCACGATCGACGGGAGGAGATGCTCGATTACATGTATGCGCGCTACGACCGCGCGCACGCCGCGATCACGGGGATGGTGCAGACCTACCAGGCGCCGAACGCCACCCTCGACGGCATGCGAGCCCTGGGCTACCCGGCGGAGTTGGCGCTCCAGGCGTCCAAGCGCCTGCACCGGTACGATCCGGCTGCTGGGGCCGTGCAGCTCGCGACCGTCGTGGGGCCGGCGCTGGGACTCGCGATGGATACGCCCCGCGCGCGCACGCTGGTACGGGTCGTGGCGGCGCTGGAAGGGGTTCCCCGTCTCCGGTCGACCCACCCCGGCGGGTTCGTGCTGTCGTCGGCCCTGCTCGGCGACTACCTGCCGATCGAGCCGACGACCATGGGGCGGACCGTCGTGCAGTTCGACAAGGACGATCTCGACCGCATCGGCGTGCCGAAATTCGATTTCCTCGGCCTCGGCGCGCTGTCCCAGGTGCGGCGGGTCTTCGACCTGATCGAGGCGCGTACGGGGGTGCGGCCAACGATGTACGACTTGCCCACCAATGACGAGCCGACCTTCCGTCTCATCGCGCGCGGCGACACGGTGGGCACGTTCCAGATCGAGAGCCGCGCGCAGATCGCCTCGATCGTCCACACCTGTCCGGACCGGATGTACGACATCGTCGTGCAGGTCGCGCTGATCCGCCCCGGCCCTATCCAGGCGAAGTTCGTGCGGCCGTACACCCGGCGGCGGCGTGGCCTGGAGCCGGTCGAATATCGCCATCCGGCGCTCGAGCCGATCCTCCAGCGCACGCAGGGGGTTCCGATCTTTCAGGAGCAGGCGATGGCGATCGCGCGCGACCTCGCCGGGTACACGGGCGGGCAGGCCGATGAGCTGCGGCGGACGATGGGGCACATCCGCAAGCTGCCCCGGCTCCGCTCGGCGCTCGAGCGGCTGCGCACGCGCATGGTGGCGCGGGGGATCCCGCCCGAGACGGCCACGGAGATCGTGTCCGATCTCGTGAGCTTCGCCAATTATGGATTTCCCGAGTCGCACGCGTGGAGCTTCGCGCTCATCGCCTATGCGACGGCGTACCTCAAGACCCATTGCCCGGCGGAGTTCTACGCGGCGCTGCTGAACTCGTGGCCGATGGGGTTCTATCCGGTGTCGACGCTCGTGCACGATGCCATCCGGCGGGGCGTCGAGGTGCGCGAGCCCTGCCTGCGCGATGGGGAGTGGGAGTGCACCGTCGAGGACACGGAGGAGCCGGACCGGCCGGCGTTGCGGATCGGATGGCGGCACGTGCGCGGGATCGGGGACGTGGGGATCACGGCCCTCCGCGCGGCTCGCGCGGCGGGCCCCTTCACGTCGATCGCCGATGTGGTCGCGCGCGCTCCCCTCGATGCACGGATGGCGGGAGCGCTGGCGCGGGGCGGGGCCTTCCACGCCTGGGAGCCGGACCGGCGGCGCGCGGGGTGGGAAGCGCTCCGCGAGGCGGGGGACCGGCTCCCTCTCGCGCCGGCTCGTCGCGGGCGCGGGCGATTCGCTCCCCGCGAGCTGGACCGGAACGAGCGGATCGCGCTCGATTACGAGTCGCTGGGCCTCACGGCGGCGGGACATCCCATGGAGCGGTTTCGCGCCTGGCTGCGCGCGGCGCGCGTGGTCGATAGCCAGGATCTGCAGGACCGCACCACGTGCCCGGCGGGGACGCGGGTGTCGGTGGGGGGGCTGGTGACCGTGCGCCAGCGCCCTCAGAGCGCCAAGGGAACGGTCTTCCTCGTGCTCGAGGATGAATGGGGGATCGCCAACATCGTGGTCTCCCGGGCGATGGATGCGACGTTCGGGGAGACGATCCGGACGGCGACGTTCCTGCTCGTCACGGGGCGCGTCGAGCGCGGCGGGACGCAGGTGAACGTGGTGGGGGAGCGCTGCATCCCGCTGCGCGATGCCACGCGCCGCCCCCTCCTCCACGCCTCACACGATTTTCACTGATGCGGCAGATCCGGCCGCAGGGCCTGCGCGGCACCGATGTACACGTGCTCGATCGCCGAGCGCGGGCGCTCGGATTCCACGTGCACGAGAACGCGAATCACGCGCGCGAGCGCGCCGGGCACCGGGATCTCCATCGTGCACAACAAGGGGACATCGATCCAGCCCATCGCCCGCGCCGCGAGCGCGGGAAACGCGCTCCGCAGATCCGCGGTCACGGTGAAGATCACGCTGATGATGTCCTCCGTCGCGACCGCGTTCCGCTCGGTGATCGCCGACAGCAGCTCCCGCGTCGCGGCGTAGATGCACGGCGGCTCATCCCGATCGACGGGCACGGCGCCGCGGATGGCGCGCAGTCGGCGTTCACTCACGCGTTAGTGCCAATGGCCCTCGATCCAGACCCAGCCCCCGTCGCGGTCCGCCCAGTGCCCCGGGACCCTATCGCGGTATCCCTGCGGCGGCACGACCCAGTGCCCCGGCATCCAGACGTACGCGCGGGCATCGGCGTCCCACTTGTAGTAGCCGCGGACCCACACGTACGCGGGCCCCGGCGCCGCCGGGATGGCTTCCACGACTTCGGCGGGAGGGCCCGCTCGCACGTAGATGCGGCGGGG
>PLLD01000214.1 GCA_003141205.1 Gemmatimonadota bacterium | reverse complement strand
TAGCTGCCACCGCGAAAACGGATCCCGTGCCGCGCCGCGTCGTCCCGCTCTCCGTCGCTCGTGAAATGCGCCGTCGCTCGGCGCAACAGCGGAGCGTCCACCGCCCGGAAATACCATCGCTTCCGGCGCGCGCGCCCGCTCGCGAACGTGTACCTCGACAGGGTACCGAATGGCCCCAAAACCAGTGGCCGTCCGCTGTGCAGCGCGGCATACGCGCCCGCCGAGCTCACCGGATCGAGCGTCCCGTGCACGTGCACGACGACATCCCGCCGCGCAGCCGCCGCGGCGCCGAGCGCCTGGGCCACCGCTGGCGCCGCCCACGTTCGGGGCGCTCGCGCCCATCCCACGGGGACGAGACGGGCGTCCGGCATCTGAGAGGCGACCCAACTCCAATCGGTCGCTCGACCCCGTGGAGCGATCACGGTCGCCGGCACCCCGGCCGCCCCGGCCGCCGCGACGTAGCCAAAGAGCGCCTCCAGTGGCCCGCCGAACGTCCGATCGAGGCTCGGCATCACGTGCACGACTCTCACGGTCCCGCGACCCGCACGCGCCGAAGACGCAGAGGCCACGCGCGCAGCGCGCGCCACGCCGGAATGACCGCGATCATCGCACCGGCCGTCACCACGGCCTTGACGATCTGGTTCACCTCCTCTCCCAGACCGTTCTCCGCCTGCATGACGTACAGCAGGACGTAGGGCGCCCACGCCCACCAGAGCGGCGAGCGGCGCGCCAGTGCCGCAAATCCGCGCACGAGCCCACCGACGAGCAATCCAAATACGAAGACCCCGAATACGCCGCCGACGGGACCGAAATTCGCGTACATCTCTCCGGCGATACTCAGATTCATGCTCGTCGACCGCGGCAGCGGCAGCCCCGTGAAGCGCTCGAAATAGGTGCCTCCCGCCACGTACTTCTCCGGATCGAGGACTCGCGGCGCGAGCGCCGAGCGCAGGGCCGCCCCGACAGTCTCCCCATCGGCGTACGGCTCGCGGATCGGCACCCAGCTCTCCACATGCGCGATGATCCACCCCTGGTTCGCCCGGGTGACGGTCCGCACCCAGTCCCGCCCCGTGAACGCGGCGAAGGGATGCGAGATCTCCTCCCCCAGGACGGCCACGAGCGCCGTGGCGCGCCCGGTGAGCGTCAGCTCCGGACTGCCGACGAGCACAGAGCGAAAACTTACCTTGACCTGGTTCACGACCCCCAGCAGGAGAAGTCCAGACGCGGCCAGCGCTCCGACCATCACTGGCCGCAGCTGTCGCACGAAGGCGATGAGCAGCGCGGCCGCGGCCGCCCAAAGGAGGAGGTCGTGGAACATCGCATCGCTCGATGCGAGCGCCGCGCGTACCAGGAACACCAGCGCAAGACGCCAGCCCCACCCCCGCGCGCGAATCAGGAGGAGCCCGAAGGCCCCCACCCACGCGAGATCGCTCACGAGAGTGAGGGCGTACGAGAGAGACCACGGGACATCCTGCAGGCCCACCAGCCGGGCCACGAGTCCAACCACGATCATCCCGTCGCAGCTCATGCGAAATCCCGCCGGCACGGTGATGGGTGCCCGCGGCAACACTCGGGCGCCCGGCGTCCACAGCGGGAGATACAGTCCTACGGCCAACGCGACCGCACAGGGGACGGCAAAGCTGAAGTACGTCGCCGGGGGCACGACCATCGCGAACGCCGGCACCAGTGGCGGCAGGTGATACGCCACCCACGGCGCGAGCACCCACTGTAGCAACGCCACGAGCACCGCGAGCCCCGGGAACCAGGGGATCGTTCGGCTCGCCAGAACGGTGTGGAGGGCAACGGCGACGGTGAGCGCGATCCCGACCCCGATCCACGCCGAATCATCCATGTACCGGTCGGCCGTCAGTGCGGCCGCAATCGCGCTGCAGGCCCCGATAACAAGCCAGCGGGACGCGGGAATGAAGAAGCGCTGGGGCGTGCCGTCTGCCGTCATGCTGCCGCGGCCGCGAGGATTCCGGCCGCCGCGGCCTCGGGCGAAAAGCCCGCGACGTGCGCTGCCGCCGCGGCGCCCATGCGCGCACGCACCAGCGGCTCAGCGACCAGCGCGCGCACGCCGTCGGCCAGTGCGCCGATGTCGCGCGCGGCGTAGCTGAACCCGGTGACCCCGCAGCGCACGAGGTCGGGGACGCAGCCCACGGCATCCGCAACGACCGCCGGAAGCCCGCTCGCCATCGCCTCATTGACGACCATTCCCCAGGTCTCGCGCCTGTCCGAGGGCAGGACGAGGATGTCCGCCGCCGCGTAGGCCGACGGCATCTCGGTCTGGTTCAAAAATCCGGCGAACGTGGCCGGGACACCGGCGGCGCGCGCGTCCCTCTCGCACGCCTGGCGCAACGGGCCATCGCCGACGAACAGGGCGTGCGTCCCCGGCACACGTCGGAGCGCGGCGATGAGATCCGCCGGTCGCTTCCGATCGACGAGCTTGCCGGCAAACAGGACGGCCGTGCTCTCGGGTGCGATCCCCCACGCGGATCGCAGGTCGGCCCTGCGCGCGCGCTCACGCACCGCGCCTGCGGTGAACCGCGTGTTGTCGACGCAGTGCGGAGCCGGCACGATGCGCCGGGCGCCGTAATACCGAAAGAAGGCCTCGCTCCGCACACCGGTGCTGAGACACGCGGCGAAGCGCCGCATGAAGCGACGATATACCACACGCTTGATCAGGCGCGTGGCGGCGCCATCGTCCAGGAGCTGCGAGTCGCCGCGAACGAGAACCGGCGTCGCGGTCGCCCAGCACGCCCGGATCGCCTGCCAATAGCTCCGGGCATTCCACCCCTGCACGAGAAAGGCGTCGAATCGCCCGCGCCGAATCACATCGGTCACCACGGGGATATCTCCCGACTCGTACCCGTCGGTGAGATCGACATCCCATGTGAAGGGCACGCCGAAGCCAATCCCCTGCGCGCGCGCCGACGGGCGATCGACGAAATACACGGTCAGATCCACGCCCGCCGTCGCGGCGATCGCGCGGTAGATCGGTGCGTAATACTGGATGGGGTGCGTCGCGAGGATCCCCAGCCTCATAGGTAGCTCACGAGCCGGGGCGCGTCATGCTCCCACGCGTACCGCCGCTCCGCCGCCGCACGCGCCGCGCCCTGGGCGCGACGTAAGGCGTCCGGGGACTCGATGAGATGCGCGAGCGCCCGCGCCAGCGCGGGCGCGTCGCCCGGTGGGTACAGGACCCCCGCCCCGGGAGCGTCTGCGAGGATTCCGCGTTGGCCCCGCGTGTCCGTGGCCACGACCGCGAGCCCCGCGAGGAGATACGTGCACAGCTTGTTCGTGACGCATAGCTCGCGATTCATGGCATGTGGCTGCTCGAGCGCGAGTCCGATGTCGTGCTCGGCCGCCACACGCACGAGCTCCGGCGGCGACACGACATCGTGGACCTGCACCCGGTCGCCGAGACGGAGGGCGCCGACCCGCGCGTCGAACGCTGCGCGATAGCTCGGATCCATCCGGCCGCGCAGATGCAGCGTGGCGCGGCCGTCGAGCAGCGCGAGCGCATCCAACGCGTCCTCCAGCCCGCGCCCGGCACCGATCAGTTGCGAGTACCAGTACAGGGACGCCATCGCCGGGCGACGGCGCGGTGACATCCTGGCGGGTCGATCGGCCAACGGAAACGTGTTGAGCACCACGGCCGGCCGCGCCAATCCGTACCGCTCGGCCAGCGCGTCGGCGATCCCGTCGGCGCTCGCGGTCACGTATCTGCACCGCGGCAGGTACCGCGCCTCGACCGCTCCCACGACGGCGCGCGCGCGTGCGTGCTCCGGCGTCGCGGGCAGCTCCTCGGAATGGAGATCCTCGCTGTCGAATGCCAGGGCCGCTCCCAATGCCCGGGCGGCGCGCGCCGCCACAGGCAACGCACCGAGGGTGTGCCCGATGACGACATCGGCCGGTGCCGCGCCTGCAGCTCGCGCCAGGAGATCGAGGTAGCGCGACACGACGCGATCGGCCAGCGCCGCTCGGCGGAATCCCATGCCCCAGGCGAGCCGCGCGCCCCATTGCCGCACCCCGTGCCATCCCCGCCGCACCGCGCCACGCAGCGTTCCGTGCCGGACATCCACGCGCACGAGCTCCCACCCGCGCGACGCCATCACCGCGGCATCCGCGCGCTCGTGAACCGGCATCGCGGTGAGCGCCACGACGCGCACCCGGTGCCCGGCCGCGGTGAGCGCATCGGCGGCCTTTACGAGGCGCGGCGTCGTGCTGACATTTCCCGTCGTCACGAGCGTATACCGCCGAGGGGCGATCATGTGTCCCCCTCCAACTCGCGGTAGAGCGCCTCGTACGCCGACACGATCGCCGGCGCGCCGAACCGGTCCACGCACGCCGCGCGGACCGTCGTTCTATCGATGGCATCGAGCCGAGCCACGGCGGCGGCGGCCGCCCCCACATCCGGACAGAGAAAGCCGGTCACCCCGTCGCGCACGACTTCCGGGACGCTGCCGCGCGGAAACCCGATGACGGGCGTACCGCATGCCATCGCCTCGGCCATGACGATCCCGAACGGCTCTTCCCATTCGATCGGCATGAGCAGCGCCGCCGCACGACCGAGCAGCTCGTTCTTCGCGGCGTCGTCGATTTCTCCGATGTACCGCACCTGGGCATCGTCGATGTGCGGGGCAATGCGTGTGGCGAAATACGCGGGTCCTTCCCCGTCCGTTTTGCGCGGCCCCGCGATCACCAGGCGGCGCCCCGCGGCGCGCGCGATCGCGATCGCGTGATGCGCCCCCTTGTACCACTCGAGCCGGCCGAGGAAGACGAGCGGTGCGTCAGGCGCGACGGCGGCGGTCGCGCGATAGCGATCGACGTCGACGCCGTTGAACACGGTGTGCCAGACGCTGCCCTCGGCCCCGAACCGCGCTCGCTCGCGATACACGCTGGCCGAGCAGCCGGTGAAGCGCACGGATCGGCCGCCGAGACGGGTCGCAACGCGGACGCTGCGCCACGGGACAACGTCGCGCTGATAGCTCTGCACCTTTGCGAGCCGGCGGAGCGGCAGAATCGGCGCGATCGCCGCCAGGCGGCCGAAGCTGTGGACGACATCGAAACGCCGATGCTGCCGCGCGAGGAACGCGCCAACCTGCCACAGCTCCAGCGACCGCGCCCGCGCCCCACGGTGCGGTGGCACGCCGTACGGAACGAGCTCCCCCGCCGTGTGACTCGCCGGATGCGCCAGAACGGTCACCGTATGCCCGCGGGCCGTCAGCCCCCGCGCGAGGAGATCCACGACGCGCTCGATCCCGCCGTACAGCCGCGGCGGGACGGGAATGATCGGATCGACCGTCAGCGCCACGCGCATCAGGCGGGCACCGCCCGGCCTGCGCTCCCGACGGAGACACGATCCAGCACCGCAGCGAGCCGGCCGGTCATCGCCTCCGCGGAGTACCGGGTAAGTTCGGGCGCCCAGGCGGGCACGCACCGCTCCGTGGGACGCAGAGCGATGCGCTCGAGCGCCGCGGCGATCTCGCCGACCCGCTCGCGCGCCCGCACCCGCTCGTCATACGTGATGAGCTCGGCGTCGCCGGCGACCGGACCCCCCGCCGCCCGGATGACTCCGCACACGGCGCTCGCCGCGTGGACGCAAGCAAGGTAGGGACGCCGCGCTGCGATCGTGGGAAAGATCTTGGACGCCATGTAGTGGGGCTCCGTGCTCC
>PLLD01000319.1 GCA_003141205.1 Gemmatimonadota bacterium | reverse complement strand
ATCTTCACGATGCCCGACAAGATGTCGCAGGAAAAGGTCCGGCTGCTCAAGGCGTTTGGGGCCGAGGTGATCATCACGCCGACGGCGGTCCCCCCCGACCACCCGGACAATTACGTGATGATGGCCACGCGGATCGCGAGCGAGACGCCGAACGCCGTCCTCGCGAACCAGTTCTACAATCAGGCGAATCCCGACGCGCACTACGCGACGACCGGGCCCGAGCTATGGGAGCAGACGGACGGCCGGATCACGCACTTCGTCGCCGCGGCGGGCACGGGGGGCACGATCACGGGTGTCGGGCGCTACCTCAAGGAGCGGAACGCCGCGATCAAGGTCGTGGCGGGGGATCCCGTGGGCTCGATCCTCGCCGAATCGTGGCGGAGCCACGGCGCGGTCAAGATCGAAGGCACGCCGTACAAGGTCGAGGGGATTGGGCAGGACAAGCTGCCCGGCACGCTCGACATGGCTGTGATCGACGAATACCACACGGTCAGCGACCGCGACAGCTTCACGATGGCGCGCCGGCTCACGCGCGAGGAAGGGCTGTTCGTCGGCGGGTCGTCCGGGCTCATCGCGCACGTCGCCCTCGAGCTGGCTCGGCGCCTCGACGACCCGAACGCGTGCGTCGTGACCTTCCTCTGCGACACGGGGGAGCGCTATCTGTCGAAGCTGTATAGCGACGAGTGGATGCGCGAGAACCAGCTGCTCGACGCCGACCGGGTGACGCTGGCCCAGGTGCTCGACGTCAAGGACGGGGAGGCGCCGGCGGTGGTGAGCGTTGCGCCGGGGACAACGGTCCGGCAGGCGATCCGCCTCATGGCGTTGCACGACATCTCGCAGCTCCCCGTCATCGAGGGGGCGAACTCGGTGGGATCGGTGACGGAATCCGCGCTGACCTCGCGGGGACTGGCCGACGCCAAGGCGCTCGATGCGCCGGTGAGCGATGTGATGGACGCACCCTTCCCTGTCGTGGAAGCGGAGCGGTCGGCGGATTCGGTAGTGAAGCTGCTGTCGAAATCGAGTCCGGCGGTGTTGATCCGGGGACCGGCAGGCATCGCGGGGATCGTCACGCGATCCGACCTGCTCCGATTTCTCATGGCGCGTTGAGGCGCGCCTGGCGCGTTGAGCGCGCATGGCGCGTTGAGCGCGCCCCGGCGTCGCGCGGGGGGTTAGCCCCGCCGCAGGCGCCGTGACATTTCCTCGAGGATGCGGCGCTCGTCGAGCGTCAGGCTGTCGAGCCCCTGCCGCGAGATCTTGTCGAGCACGAAATCGAGCTGCTGCCCGCCGGCCGGTTCGGCGCTCGTCGGTGCCGGACTGGGGGCGGGAGAGTTGGGCGCCAGGCGCTGCCGGAGGACCGCGGCCTTGCTCTTGGCGACGATCTCGTCGACTTCGTGCCGAGGGCGGGGAAGGGTCCGGGGGACGGCCCGCGGCGGCTCATCGGAGATCTCCGGGGCGGCGGCGACGCGCTGGCGAAAACGCTCGAACGCCTGGGCCGGCGGCGTGTGCAGGTAGAGCCATCCTGCGGCCAGTCCGCCCAGGTGCGCGAAGTACGCCGTTCCGCCGCCCGCGTCCGCGCTGCCCAAGGTGTAGACGCCGACGACGAGGTTGAAGAGCGCCAGGCAGGCGACGAGCCACTTCGCCTTGACCGGCACGACCCACCAGAGCAGGAACTCGTCGTTGGGCCACCGGACGGCGTAGGCGAGCATCACGCCGAAGATCGCCGCGGACGCCCCGACCAGCAGGCTGTCGTGCGACACGAGGAGATGGGCCAGCCACCCGCCAAGTCCGCACAGCAGGTAGTAGCGGACGAATGCCCCCGATCCCCACGCGCGCTCGACCTTCGGACCGAAGGCCCAGAGGGCGATCATGTTGAACGCGAGGTGCCAGAACCCCGCGTGCACGAACATGTAGGTGAAGATCGTCCACCACTGCCGCGTGATGTCGTGGGCGGCGAAGCCGAGCCAGCGCTCCATGTCCGGCGTCCCGACGGCCGTGACCTGGAGGAAATAGATCACGACATTGACCCCAATCAGCCACCGCACCGCCGGCGTCAGCCGGATCGGGGCGTATCCGTCGTCGGCAACGTAGTAAGAGGACATCGACGGGGAGGAGGAGAGGGGGCGGTCGGGAAGCTGTCGGCCGGCGCGCGTATCGCGCGCCGATTAGGAGTGTAACACAGAAGACGCCGGGCGGTTCCCGAGCGCGAGGGCGACGATGCGCTCGCACAGGTCGCCGAACGCGATTCCCGAGGCCGCGGCCGCCTGTGGGATGAGACTGAGCGATGTCATACCGGGCAACGTGTTCGCCTCGAGGCAATAGAAATCGCCTCCGGCATCCATCCGGAAGTCGATTCGTGCGTACCCCCGGAGCTTGAGCGCCCGGAAGGCGGCCACGGCCTGGCGCTGGACGTCCGCGGTCTCGGCCGGCGTGAGCCGAGCCGGGAATTCCTCCCGCGCCATCCCCGCGGTGTACTTGCATTCATAGTCGTAGATCTCATGCTGTGGGAAGATCTCGCCGACCGGAAGCGCGCTGTCCCCGAGGACCCCCACGGTGAGCTCGCGTCCGGGCACGAACCGCTCGAGCATCACTTCGTCATCGTATTGCGCTGCACGGGCGATCGCCGGCTCGAGCTCCGCCGCCTGCTTCACGACGGTGAGTCCGACCGTCGATCCTTGTTTCGACGGCTTGACCACCAGCGGGAGTTTGAGTTGGCGCAGAACGGTCGCCGGGTCCGCCGGTGCCATGAGCCAGTCCGCCGTTCCGACGCCGGCCGCGCGGAAGAGCAGCTTCGAGAGGTCCTTGTCCATCGCGAGCGCGCTCGCGAGATGTCCACTCCCCGTATACGGCACACCTGCCGTATCGAGGATGGCCTGTAACGTGCCGTCCTCCCCCTGGCCGCCATGCAGGGCGATGAAGATGGCGTCCGCGTCCCGGACGGCAGGGAGTGTGATCAGCTCCGGGATGAACTCCGCCCGCCCGCGCCGCGTGGATCCGCCCAGCCGAGCGAGCGCCTCGAGCGACGGGGGTGTCGTTCGGACGCCGGCCGCAATGAGGGCACGCTCCGCCGCGTCGGTCAGCGCTCCAGTCGCCGGATCCACGGCCGTTACGCGATGGCCCGCCTCGCGTAAGGCGTCGATGACGCGCCCCCCCGACGCGATCGAGACGTCGCGCTCGGCGGACGCGCCCCCCAGCAACACGGTGATCTTCACGCGATCACGCCGGCCTCAGGGGCCTTTCGTGCCGGCGCGCGCGGTCACGACCGATTTGATTCCGCCGCGGACGTTGAAATCGCCGACGACCTCGATCCACCGTGGCGCGAGCCGGGCGGTGATGTCGTCGAGGATGCGATTCACCGCCCGCTCGTAGAAGATCCCGTCGTTGCGGTAGCTCCAGAGGTACAGCTTGAGGCTCTTGAGCTCGATGCACGATTGGTCCGGCACGTAGGTGATCTCGATCGTCCCGAAATCGGGCGCGCCTCCCTTGAGCAGGGCGAGCTCCGTGGCGTCGCTCTCGATCCCGCCCAAGGGGCAGAGCGAGGTGAATTCGGGGCAGGTCATACGGATCTCGTAGTCCCGGCCCGGATGCGGATTCGGGAAGATCTCGAGGAGCTCGGGCTGCGGCATACGGGAATGTACGTGCGCCTAGATCGACTCGCCCAGCGCCGCCATGCCGCGCGGGGCGACGGCGACGAATCGGGTGAAATTCTCCAGGCTATCGGCGATATCCGCGACCACGACGTGCAGCCCGTACCGCTCGGCCACGTGCCGCCCCGCTATCGCCGCGGCGTGGGGATCGGCGCGCCGGGCGACTTCCCGAGCGGCGCCCGCCGTATCGTAGAACTCGACCGGCTCCAAGTGCGGATGCCGCGCGAGGAAGGTCCGGCATTGGGCGAGCGCCGCCGCGTGGCTCAGCACCCGCTCCAGAGAGTCGAGCGTCGAGCCGGGAAGGCTCAGGAGACAGTGCCGCACGGCGACGACCGTCTCCTCGACTGGGATGAGCCCGGGGAAGGCCGCGAGCGCTTCGCGACTCCCGGGCACCGCGCCGATCGTCGTGTTCTCGACCGGGATCACACCATAGTCGGCCGCCCCCGCATCGACGGCCCGCAAGACGTCTTCGAACGTGGTGGAGGGGACGAAGTGCACGCTCCCCCCCCACATCTGCGTGGCCGCCAGCTCGCTGAACGCACCGGACTCCCCCTGAAACGCCACGCGCGGCCGATAGGCCGGATCGGATCCCTCGGGCACGAGTGGGTCCTTTTCTCCGTCCTCCCGTCCGCCTAGGCGGCCGCCGCGTGCGGCGCAGCGGGACGCGCGAGGGACCGACCCGCGGCCTCGGCGAATGGCGCGAGCTGGATCATCAACTGCTCGAACTGCCGGAAGGTCAGCGATTGATCCCCGTCCGAGAGTGCATTCTCCGGGTCGGGATGCACCTCGATCATGAGCCCGTCCGCTCCGGCGGCGATCCCGGCGAAGGCGAGGGGTGCCACGAGCGATGCGCGTCCGCCCGCGTGACTCGGATCGACGATGATCGGCAGATGGGTCTCGCTCTTGAGGACCGGGATCGCCGCCACGTCGAGTGTGTTGCGCGTCGCCGTCTCAAAGGTGCGGATCCCGCGCTCGCACAGGATGACCTGCCGGTTCCCGCGCGCGAGGATGTATTCGGCGGCCATGAGGAGCTCCTTGATCGTCGCCGAGAGGCCGCGCTTGAGGAGGACAGGGGTGCGTGTGTCGCCGATCTCGGCCAGAAGGGAGAAGTTCTGCATGTTGCGCGCGCCGA
>PLLD01000167.1 GCA_003141205.1 Gemmatimonadota bacterium | reverse complement strand
ACCCCGAAGCAGGTCGCGGGACCCCTGCCGATCATCATGTCCCGCACCCCGTACGGGACCGCGAACTGGGGCGGGACCTTCCGGTTCTCCCTCGCCTTCGCGGATATGATCCGCGACGGGTACGTCTTCGTGTTCCAGGACATCCGCGGGCGGTTCCAGTCCGAGGGAACGTTTGTGATGAACCGGCCGCCGCACGACGGTCCGAGCGGCACCGACGAGAGCACGGACACGTACGACAGCATCGATTGGCTCATCCACCACGTGCCGAACAACAATGGCCGGGTGGGCATCCTCGGTATCTCGTATCCGGGCTGGCTCGCCGCGATTGCGGGGGTGAACCCGCACTCGGCGCTCAAGGCGATGAGCCCGCAGGCCCCCATGGGGGATACCTGGATGGGGGACGACTTCTTCCATCAGGGGGCGTTCCGGCAGAGCTACGGTCTCGAGTACGCCTGGGAGCTCGAAGCGGTGCCGGGCCAGAGTGTCACCCCTGCGCCCGGTCGATATGACACGTACGAATGGTATGGGTCCTTCCCGACACTGAGCGCGCTCGCGAGCGCCGTCGGCGCGACATCCTGGCCGACCTGGCAGCGCTTCGTGCAACACGCCGCGTACGACACGGAGTGGCGCGAGCGGTCGCTGGCGGTCACGCTGCCGCACACGACCGTGCCGACGATGGTCGTGGGCGGGTGGTGGGATCAGGAGGACGAATACGGCACGCTGCTCAACTACGCGACGCTTGCCCGCACCGATACCGCGCGGATCGTCTCCCTCGTCATGGGGCCGTGGAACCACGGGGGATGGTACTCCGATTCCGCGCGGGTGCTCGGCAATCTCCAGTTCGGTCGCCCAACCGGCGTCGAATACCGGACCATGCAGGCCCGGTGGTTTGCCCACTGGCTCCGCGATGCAAGTGGTGGCACCTTGCCGGCCGCCACCGTCTTTGACGTCGGCACCGATGCGTGGCACACGTACGATCGGTGGCCCGCGCCGCACTCCGAGCGGCGTCACATATATCTCGGTGCCGATGGAGGACTAACGGTTACGGCGCCCACGATGGTTACGGCGTCGGATCGGTTCGTCTCGGACCCCGCGCACCCTGTGCCCTATCGGCCGCGCCCGGTGGAGCGGACGTATGCGCCGGGATCCCGCTGGTCCCGGTGGCTATCGGAGGACCAACGCTTCGTCGATGACCGCTCCGATGTGCTCACGTATCAGACCGCGCCCCTTGCGGACGACATGACGGTGGCCGGTAACGTCGTCGCGCACCTGTTCGCCTCGACGACCGGAAGCGACGCCGATTGGGTGGTGAAGTTGATCGACGTCTATCCGGACACCGTGCCTGACCGGCCCCAGATGGGCGGGTACGAGCTCATGGTCACAGCCGACATCATGCGTGGCCGGTATTGGAAGGGGTTCGAGAAAGCGACACCGATTCCATCGAACGCGGTCGAGCCATTCACCGTCGATCTGCATCAGCAGTCGTACACGTTCCGGAAAGGACACCGCATCATGGTCCAGGTCCAGAGCAGCTGGTTCCCCCTGTACGATCGGAACCCGCAGACCTTCGTGCCGAACATCTTCCTCGCCCGCGCGAGCGATTATCGAGCGGAAACGCACACGATCTACCGGAGCTCCCGGTACCCGTCGAACGTGGAGCTCGACGTGCTCGCGGGTAATTAGCGATCGGTCCCCCTACCGCCCCCGCTGTCCCGACTTGGCCGATGTGTTCCGGGTCTTGCCCGAAGACCGGGGCGGCGGTGGGGCCGGCGCCCGCGTCTGGTCGGTCTTCGGCCTATTCGGCGCACCGCGTTGGGGTATGGGTGACTCCCCCTTGATGCGGTCCCCGCGTCGCTTGCTCATACCGTGACTCCCTGTGGTAGCGACCTGAGATCCAACACGCTGGCGATGAAGATCAGCGTGACGATCGTGGCCGATGTGATGCACCAGATGCAGATCGCATGGATCACAAAGAGCTCCAGGTATGTGAGGTACGCCGACACGAGCAGACCGGACCCGGATGCCGCGACGAGCAGCAGAGAGATACCACGAGACATCGCGAGGCGCTCCTGGACGCCTGCGAGAGCGATCGCGAACACCGCGCCGTAGAACGCGATTCCCCACGCCGCCACCGGCTGCCCGAGCAGGATCGACCACCGGCTCGTATTCACTTCCTCGCACGAGCCGATCGAGCACGACAGCTCGCCGATATACCCGAGTTTGAAGAGCGTCAGGTACGTCGCCACGAACACCCCGATCAGCGCGAGTGTTGCCACGATCATTCGCTTCGTCATCCGCATCTTGTCATCCGCATCTCTCTGACGACTCCATTCACGGAGTATGGGCGCCCGCGGGAACGGCGCGGCGCGCGCTGTCGACGGCACCCCGGATCTGGTCATACGGCACCGAGCCCGCGAATACCCTGTCGCCGACGTAAAACGTCGGTGTTTGCTGCACGTGCCGGCGCTCCGCCTCCGCCTTGCTCGCCTCGATGTCGCGCTGGTGCACGCGATTGGTCACGCACGAGTGCCACGTCCCGACGTTGAGACCCAGGCCCTTGGCATACCCCTCGAGGATCGGCACCGGATCGTCCGTGACCAGCCCGTTCCAGTCGCTCTGCCCCGCGAAGATCCGATCGTGCATCTCCCAGAATTTTCCCTGGTCCGCCGCGCACGCCGCCGCGTGGGAGGCCCACCACGTGTTCTTGTGCATGGGCAGCGGGAAGTCGAAGTAGGTCACGTTCGCAAATCCGGAATCGACGATGCGGGAGCGTACGTCAGGCTCGGTCACGACGGAGTAGTTCGCGCACGCGGGACACTCGTAATCGGCGAACTCGACGATGTGCACCGGCGCCTGCGGGTTGCCGAGGGGATACCCCTTCGCCGACCCGGGCGGTAGCGGCGGTCCGGCCGATCGAGCGGCCGGGTCCGCGGTCGGATGCGTGGTGACGTAGACGAGCGCACCGATGCCGATCACGATGATCGCGCCGAGCAGCGCGAAGAACCACGTGCGGCTGGATCGCCGCTGCGGCGTCCCCCGACCGGCTCGCCCTCCGCCCTTCCGTCCCGTGTTTGCCACCCGCCTCCTCCCTATTCCCGCGTCCGCCGAAACGTAGGGAGCGAGCCTCGCTGCACAAGGATCACAACGGGCGTATCTTGGTCGCGTGAACATCCCCGCGCAGCCCGCTGGCGGCTCGAGCGTCCTCGCGGAATTGTCGTGGCGTGGCCTGCTCTTTCAGAGCACCGAGGAGCTCGCGCCCGCTCTCGCTGCCGCCCCGCTGAGCGGCTATTGCGGCTTCGATCCGACCGCCGCGAGCCTGCACGTCGGCAACCTCGTCGCCATCATGGCGCTCATGCACCTGCAGCGGGCGGGCCATCGTCCCGTGGCGCTCGTCGGCGGCGGAACCGGGATGATCGGCGATCCCAGCGGCAAAAACACGGAGCGCCAGCTCCTCCCCCCCGACGTCATCGCGGCGAACGCCCGCGCGCTCGGCCGGCAGCTCGAGCGCTTCCTCGACTTCGGCGGCCCGCGCCCGGCGATTCTCCGTGACAACGCCGCCTGGCTCATGCCGCTCGGCGCAGTCGATTTCCTGCGCGACGTCGGGAAGCACTTCAGTGTGAACTACATGCTGGCCAAGGATTCGGTGAAGACCCGGCTCGAGGGCGGCATCTCCTTCACTGAATTCTCCTACATGCTGCTGCAGGCGTACGACTTCCTCGAGCTGTACCGGCGCGATGGCGTCACGCTGCAGCTCGGGGGAAGCGACCAGTGGGGGAACATCACTGCGGGGATCGAATTGATCCGTCGGACGGAGGGGGTCGCCGCGCACGCGCTCACGGTCCCGCTGCTCACGACCGCGTCCGGGGCGAAGTTCGGGAAGACCGAGGTGGGCGCCGTGTGGCTCGATCCCGCGCGGACATCCCCCTACCAGTTCTATCAGTTCTGGGTCAATACGGATGATCGCGACGTCGTCGGGCATCTGGGCCGATTCACACTGCTCGAGCACGGCCGCATTCAGGAGCTCGAGTCGTCGGTCGACGCACGCCCCGAGCGGCGCGAGGCACAGCGCACGCTGGCCGCCGACGTGACGTCGCGCGTGCACGGGGAGACCCAAGCTCGTGCGGCCGCTGAAGTGTCGGAGTCGCTGTTCGGCAAAGGGGACGTCCGCACGCTGTCGCGGGAGGCGCTCGCCGTGCTCGAGAGCGAGATCCCCTTTCACCCCCTCGCGCCGCAGGCCGAGTACGATGTCATCACCCTCTTCGTGACAGCGCAGCTCGCGGCGTCCGGCGGAGCGGCGCGCCGACTCCTCCAGCAGGGCGGGCTATCAGTGAATGGTGAGCGCCTCCCCGCGGACCAGCGCAGCATCCCGCACGACCGCGCGTTGGGTGGCGGGTACTTCCTGCTCAAGAAAGGGGCACGCGACTTCGCCCTGCTGCGCGCGCAATAGCCGAGCGCGACGCGCGTACGCGCTTATGCGCTTATGCGCTTATGCGCTTGCGCGTTTATGCCGGCCGCTTGGCTCGCTGGCGTGGATTCCTCCGCTCGCGCCTGGGCAAGCCGCAGCCGGCGCTCGGCTGTGACCGAGAGCTTGCGTGGGAAGATCGACTCGGGGAAGAGCTGCGACGGCATGGCCGAAATATACGGCCTTACTGCTGAGTCTGCTTGGCACGCTCTGCCGCCGGGAGCTACCCCTCGCGCGACTCGTACTGGACCTTGAGACCGGCCACGACGCTGGGATCGGCGAGGGTCGTGGTGTCGCCGAGCGCACGCCCTTCCGCGATGTCGCGCAGCAGGCGCCGCATGATCTTCCCCGATCGCGTCTTGGGGAGATCCGCCGTGAAGAGGACGTCGTCCGGCCGCGCGATCGCTCCAATCTTCTCGGCCACGAAGGTCCGTAGCTCCTCGCGCAGCTCGGGAGAGGACGACCAGGTCTCGCGCAACGTCACGAACGCCGCGATCGCCTGACCCTTGAGCTCGTGCGCACGCCCCACGACCGCCGCCTCCGCCACCGCCGGATGCTCGACCAGCGCCGACTCCACCTCCATCGTGCCGATCCGGTGCCCCGCGACGTTCAACACATCGTCCACTCGGCCCAGGATCCAGAAATACCCATCCGCGTCGCGCTTCGCGCCGTCGCCGGGGAAATACAGATCGGGACGCCCGGGCCACTTGGAGAAATACGTCTCGACGTAGCGCGCGTCATCCCCCCAGATCGTGCGCAACATCGAGGGCCACGGCTGCGTGAGGGCGAGGAAGCCGCCCCCGACTGGGATCGTCTCGCCACCCCCGGTCAACAGGTCCGCGGTGTACCCGGGGAGAGGTACCGTCGCACGCCCGGGCTTCGTCACCGTCACTCCGGGGAGCGGGGAGATCACGATCGCGCCCGTCTCGGTTTGCCACCACGTATCCACGATCGGGCAGCGCGAGCCGCCGATCACGGTGTGATACCACATCCAGGCTTCGGGATTGATCGGCTCCCCCACCGATCCGAGCAGACGCAGCCGCGTCAGGTCGTGCCGCGCCGGATGCGCATCCCCCCATTTCATGAAGGCCCGGATGGCTGTCGGAGCCGTGTACAGGACGGTCACCCCATGCCGCTCGCACAGGTCCCAGATGCGGTCCCGCGCGGGCCAATCGGGAGCGCCCTCGTACATGAGGCAGGTCGCGCCGATCGCGAGCGGACCGTACACGACGTACGAATGCCCGGTCACCCAGCCGACGTCCGCCGTGCACCAGAAGACATCATCCGCGCGCAGGTCGAAGACCGTGCGCGTCGTGGCCGCGACTCCCGTGAGGTAGCCCCCCGTCGTGTGGACGATCCCCTTCGGCTTCCCCGTGGTCCCCGACGTGTACAGGATGAACAGGACGTCCTCGGCGTCCATGCGCTCCGGCTCGCACGCGAGCGGCGCGTCGCGCACCTCCTCGTGCCACCAGACATCGCGCTCTGGATGCATCTCGGCCGCGATCTCCCGCACCTCCGGCCGCCGCTGTACCACGATCACTCGCTCGATCGACGGACAGCCTTCCAGTGCACGATCGGCGTTGCGCTTGAGCGGGATCGTCTGGCCGCGCCGGTGTCCGACGTCCGCCGTGATCAATAGCCGGGCTCCCGCGTCGTTGATGCGGTCGCGCAGGGAGTCCGGGGAGAAGCCGCCGAAGACCACCGAATGGATGGCGCCGATCCGGGCGCAGGCCAGCATCGCGATCGCGGCTTCGGGGACGAGGGGCAGATAAATCGCCACACGGTCGCCGCGCCCGACGCCATGCCGGCGCAACACGTTGGCCGCGCGATTGACCTCGAGCAGCAACTCCCAATAGGTCAGCGTGCGCCGGTCCCCCGGCTCTCCCTCCCAGATGATGGCGGCCCGGTTGCCGAGTCCGGCGCGCACGTGCCGGTCGAGACAGTTGACGCTCGCGTTCAGCGTGCCACCGACGAACCATCGCACGTGGGGCGGGGTCCACTCGCAGATGCTCGTCCAGGGGGTGAACCACTCCAGCTCTCGCGCCCGGGCGGCCCAGTATTCCTGGGGGTCCGCCGCCGCCTCGACGTACACCGATGGGTCGCGCACGACCGCCGCGCGCCGGAACGCTTCGGGCGGCTCGAATCGCCGGTGTTCCTGCAGGAGGACATCGATGTCGTTCATGGCGGCAGAATCTGGGGGCTCGTTCCCGGGGAGGCAAAGTTAACTTTCCGGGGTGTTCGAGCCTTCTGCCCCCCCTGCACCCCTCGGTCCCCTGGTCGAGGTGACGGGGCTCTCGCGCCGCTTCGGGCGCCGACGGGCGCTCGACGGCGTAACCCTTACGGTGGGACCGGGCGATTGCCTCGCCATATTCGGTCCCAATGGGGCGGGGAAGAGCACCCTGATCCGGATCCTCGCCGGTCTGCTCGAGCCATCCGGCGGATCGGCGCGCATTGCCGGACTCGAGTTGCCCGGCGGTCCGGCCGTGCGGGGGATGGTGGGTCTCGTCGCGCACCACTCGATGCTCTACCCCGCGCTGACGGCGCGCGAGAACCTCGTTTTTGTCGCGCAGCTCTTCGGAGTTCGGAACCCGCGCGCGTCGGCCGCCGCGGCACTCGAGCGCGTCGGGGTGCTCGACCGCGCCGACACCCCCGTTCGATCGCTGAGCCGAGGGCTGCAGCAACGCGTGGCTATCGCGCGGGCCGCTGTGCACGCACCGCGGCTTCTGCTGCTCGACGAGCCGTTCACGGGACTCGACCCGGATGGCTGCGCCGGGTTGACCGAGATCCTGGCCGAGCGCCGGCGCGCCGGCGGGGCCTCCATCGTCGTGACGCATCAGCTGGCCGACGCGCTTGCGCTCGCGACACACGTCGCCGTGCTGTACGACGGGCGTGTGGTGCGCTACGAGCCGCGCGGCACGGTCGACCCCGATCGCTACGCCGACGGCTATCGCGAGCTCGTCGCGGCGGGGGGCTGAGGATGGCCGGCACGTCGACGTGGGCGGCCGCGCTGGTCATCGCGCGCAAGGACGTGGCCGTCGAGGTGCGGACCCGGGCGGCATTCCTGTCGGCGACCGTCTTCGCGCTGCTGGCAGCGGCGATCTTTTACTACGCGTGGGATCCGACGGCCGTGTCGTCCCTCGATCTGGCCCCCGGCGTGCTCTGGGTGATCTTCACCTTTTCCGGGCTCCTCGGGCTCAATCGGTCGTTCGGCGCCGAGCTGTCGGAACGCGCCATCGATGGCCTCCTGACCGCGCCGATCGCACGCGAGGCGATCTTTCTCGGCAAGGCCCTGGCCAATCTGGCGTTCCTGATCGGCGTGCAGCTGATCGCGATCCCGGCCGTCATCCTGCTCTACAACGTCCCCGTCGGACGGGCGCTGTGGGGGATCGCCGCCGTGGGACTGCTCGCCGCGATCGGTCTCGTCGCCGTGGGCACTCTCTTCAGCGCCATGGTCGTGAACACCCGGTTCGCGGAGCTCTTGCTCCCCATGGTCGCTCTACCCTTCTTTGTCCCCGTCATCATGGCGGCGGCGCAAGCGACCACCACGCTCGTGGCCGGTCGACCGATAGCGGAAGCGGGCGGATGGATCCGGTTGCTCGGCGCATTCGATCTCGTATTCGCCGCCGCCTGTACCGTGGCCTATCCCTTTACGATCGAGCGATAGCGTGCCGGCCGACGAAGCGCGCAGCGAGCGAGCGGGGAGCCGGAAGCGCGGCGGGCCCTTCGATTGGGTATTCGTCGTCGCGGTCGCCGCCGTTGTCGCGACCATCGTCCGCGCCGTGTATTTCACACCCGTCGAGGCGCGGCAGGGTGCGGCGCAGAAGATCTTCTACCTGCATGCCCCGAGTGCCTTTGTCGCGCTCTATGTCGCATTCGGGCTCATGGCCCTCGCGAGCGCGCTCTACCTCTGGCTGCGCGATCCCCGGCTCGACCAGTTGGCGTCGAGCAGCGCGGAGGTCGGACTGGCGTTTACGACGGTGGTGCTCGTGACCGGGCCGATCTGGGGGAAGACGGTCTGGGGTGCGTGGTGGACGTGGGACGCCCGGCTCACCCTGACCCTTTTCCTCTGGCTCATCATCCTCGGCTACCTCGTGCTCCGTGGGGCGGTCGAGGACCGGCAGCTCCGCGCGCGGTACTCAGCCGTTCTCGCTCTCCTGGCCGCGCTCCTGATTCCGTTCATCCACCTGAGCGTCTACCTCTTTCGGACGCTGCACCCGCAACCGATCGTGCTCAAGCCGAGCGCGCCGTCATTGCCGCCGGAGATGCTCACGACATTTCTCATGGCGCTCGCGTCGATCCTGCTGCTATACGTGGCCTTGCTCCGCGCGCGCTACGCGTTGGCCCGGGCGTACGCGTCCGCCGATGCCGCTGACGACGAGGCGTACGCATGACGCCCCCCGATAACGCGGCGTACTACCACGCGGCATACGCGGCCGCGGTGCTGATCTGGACACTGTACTCCGCGTCCATCTGGTGGCGCTTCCGGCGGCTCGGTGCGCGGCCACCCGACTCCGTATCCGACCGATGAGAGCGGAGGTCGCGCGGGCGGGGACGGTATATCTCGTCGGCGCAGGTCCTGGTGACCCCGGGCTGCTGACCGTGCGGGGACGCGCGCTGCTCGACGATTGCGACGCAATCGTCTACGATGCGCTGGCCAACCCGCGGATGATCTGCGGCACGCGCGCGCCCGGACGCACGCCATACGAGCTGCATTTCGTCGGCAAGCGCGGCGGGGCGGACGGCTCGACGCCACAGGCGGAGATCACGGCCACTCTCATCCGTCTCGCGCGCGCCGGGAAGTCGGTCGTCCGGCTCAAGGGAGGCGATCCACTGGTCTTTGGGCGCGGGAGCGAGGAAGCGCAGGCGCTGAGCGGTGCCCATATCCCGTTCGAAATCGTCCCGGGCGTCACCGCCGGGATCGCGGCGCCGGCGTATGCCGGGATCCCGGTGACGCATCGCGGGGTCGCCACCTCCGTCACGTTCGTGACGGGGCACGAGGATCCGGGCAAGGACGAGCCGCAGACCGATTGGGCGGCGCTCGCGCGGGCGGGCGGAACGATCGTACTGTACATGGGCGTCCGTCGCCTCCCCGATATCGTCCGCGCGCTCGTCGCCGCGGGCCTGCCCGACGATACGCCGGTCGCGGCGATTCAGTGGGGGACGTATCCGCACCAGCGGACCGTCGTCGCCACGGTCGGAACGATCGCGACGGCCGCGCAGGAGGGGGGGATCACGTCTCCCGTCATTACGGTCATCGGCCGCGTGGTTGCCTTGCGGGAGGAGATCCGCTGGTTCGACCGGCCTGATTTCCGACCCCTGTTGGGGCGCGGCATTCTCGTCACCCGCGCATCGGCGCAGCCCGGGACGTTGGGCGATCGACTGCGCGATCTGGGCGCAAACGTGGTGGACGTTCCGACGACGCGCGTCGAGCTGCTCGACCCCGCGCCCCTCGAAGCCGCATTGCGCCGCACGCCGGACTACGGCCACATCATCTTCACGAGCCAAACCGCGGTCGCCGTGGTCTGGGACGCGGTTCGGCGGCTCGGGCGCGACGCGCGGCTATTCGCGGGTGTAACGGTGAGCGCCGTCGGTCCGGCCACGGCGGACGCCCTCCTGGCCCGCGGGATCGCCGTCGACGTCACGCCGTCACGATTCGTCGCCGAGGGGGTCCTGGAAGCGATCGAGCGGCGCGGGGACGTGCGCGGATCCGCCGTCCTCTATCCCGTGGCCGACGGGGCCCGCGACGTCCTGCCCACGGGGCTCCGCGCGCTGGGGGCTTCGGTCGACGTTGTCCCCATCTACCGGTCGCTCCCGGATCCCGACGGGGCGGACGCGCTGCGCGCGGCGTTGTCCGCCGGGGCGATCGACCTGGTGACGCTGACCTCCGCGTCCTCGGTTCACGGATACGTCGAGGCGGCGGGTCCGACGCTTGCGCGCCGGGCGGGGGCCGTGACGATCGGGCCGATCACGAGCGATGCGGCGCGCCGCGCGGGGCTCGACGTCCTGGCGGAAGCGGCTCCCTCGACGATTGCGGGGCTCGTGGCCGCGGTGATCGGCGTCGCCCCGGCCGCGGCGGTCCGATGAGCGACGCCGCCCCGGTCCTCCGGATCGGCACACGCTCCTCGGCGCTCGCCCTCCGGCAGGCGCGCATGGTTCAGGCGGCGCTGGCGGAGCGCGGGATCGGCGCCGAGCTGGTGACGTTCAAGACATCCGGGGACAAGAACCTCGACGTCCCGCTGAGCGCGATCGGGACGAAGGGGCTGTTCACCCGGGAGCTCGAAGTCGCGTTGCGGCGAAGGCGGATCGACTGCGCGGTGCATTCCCTGAAGGATCTGCCGACCGAGAGTGCCGCGGGGCTTCTTGTGCTCGCCGTGTTGCCGCGCGGCGATCCGCGCGACGTGGTGGTGATCAGCCGGGTGGCCGGTGCACTGGGGCTCGCCGATCTGCCCGCCCGGTCGCGGGTGGGGACGTCGAGTCTCCGGCGGCGCGCGCAGCTGCATGCGTTGCGGCGCGATCTCGATGTCGTCGATCTGCGGGGGAACGTCCCGACGCGGCTGCAGAAGGTCGATGCGGGGCAGGTCCACGCCACGATCCTGGCCGCGGCGGGACTCAAGCGTCTCGACGCGACGCAGCACATCGCCGAGTACCTCGAGCCGCCCGCGTGGCTGCCGGCGGCGGGGCAGGGGGCGATCGCGATCGAGGTACGGCTGGACGATCCTCCGATCCACGCGGCGATCGGGCCGCTCAACGATCCCGAGACGATGCGGGCCGTCACGGCGGAGCGCGCATTTCTCGCCGGTCTCGACGGGGGATGCCAGGTGCCGATCGGGGCGCTCGTGTTGCGCGAGGGCGGCGTCGACGTCCTGCATGGTCTGATCGCCGATGCGGAGGGCCGGCGCGTCGTTCGTGGCACGGCGCGCGTGGATCCGGCGTATCCCGAGGGCGCGGGGATCGCTCTGGCGCAGGAGCTGCGCGCGCGCGGCGGTGCGGAGATCCTCGACGGCCTGCGGGGCGCCGAACGCGTGCCCGCGCCGCAGCCGCAGTAGTTTTTTCCCCATGGCGTCCTTCCCGGCCTATCGCCCGCGGCGTCTGCGCCGCACCGCCGCCCTGCGGCGGCTCGTGCGCGAGACCCATCTCGACG
>PLLD01000127.1 GCA_003141205.1 Gemmatimonadota bacterium | reverse complement strand
GGTTCGAGTCCCCCCCCTGCTATGTTCGCGCCAAGGCGCTCGTGCAGCAGATGTCGGGGTTCATGCCCTGCGCAGCATCATATCGAACATCGCGAGCACCGTGAGGCCGCTCCCACTCTGCGCAACGCGTGTAATGGCCACCCCCTGGTGCAACGTGCCTTCCTGCTCGACGCGAAAGTACATGCCGGGCCGGCGAGCTAACGCGAATCGCCTGACCATATCATCGCGTCCGAAGCGCACTCCGAGTTTGTAGCACGGCGTGCGCGGCTGCGTCGCGGTCAGCACCGCGGTACCCACCTGAAACTGGTCGCCAATCTCGACCGCGTCTTCGAGCAGCCCTTCAACGGTGAGATTCTCGCCGAATGCACCCGGCGTAAAGACCACATCGGGCATTTCGTTTTGCCAGACCGCGTAGTGTTCCCACGGGTAGGCATAGACTGCTTTCTCCGCGCCCCCGTGCACCCGCAGGTCGGCCTGTCCGTCCCCCTCGAGGTTCAACCGGCTCAGGCGCACGTCGCCGCGGACCGGCGACTTGAAAAATCCCGTGCTGACTGACCGACCCTTCCACGCCACCGTACGGGGTTTCCCGACGTTGACCACGCGCACTCGCATGTGTCCCTCGGCTACCGGCACGTCAGGATGAACCTGCACGATCCGCTCATTGCGAGAACGCAATCACGGCGCCCCGTCAACGTGTGGGCCGAGAAACCGCTCACCGTTGCAATGAATCATGTGCCGGGCGCGTCGGCCACCCAGACTTCGGTTTCCCACGCGACGTCGGTGAGATAGCGGAGGAGTCGGCTCTAAAAGAACCGGGATCAGCGGGAAAGGTAATGATCCGCTGGTCGGGCCTGAGCCCGGAGTCCCTTGAGCCGTTTTAATCGATCGCGCTAGCTTCCGCCGCCTCAAAATAAATGGGCAGATTGATGCAGATCATCAGGGGTTCGGTTTCGCCTCTGCCGCGGCCTCCTTCGCCTCGGCTACCGCTCCCTCATGGTGCACACCGAGCACGGCGCCCGTGAGAGCGTCCACGTTGACCTCGGTGATGCCCGAGTGCCCGGGCACCTTGATATCGTATGAATACTGGAGGTGCCCCTTTTCTCGCTCGAGCTCAACGGAATCGATCTTGCCGCGTGGGACCTTCGCCTGCGCGGTCTTTCGGGCGGTCGGTTCATCAATCTTGGCGACTTTCACCAGACTGTCGGGCAGATCAGACGTGACAGCTTTCTGTGCCCGGGCCGTGCCCGGTGTGAGCGCGGCAGCCGTGACGACCGCCGCAAGCGTTCCAAGTAGTCTCAGGCTTCGCACATTGTCCTCCTCCATGCTGGAATGGCACGATCATCTCGTCTGGCGCCAGATCGCCGGATGCAGTCGCGGTGAAGCGCCCCCTTACGGTACGCTAGCGCGCGATCCTGTCACCAAGATTACGAAGGTGTGGCCGCAAGAGGATCGAGCTGTCCGTCCTATGCCGATAGTGGGACGCGAGTCCGTCCCCGACTCGGCAGGGTCAGGCGTTTCGCCCGCGGCATCCCTTCTGCCCGCCGAGCTCCATCAGGAAAGCGGAGACTGACCGGGGCGAATTGTTACACGCGGATCCCGCTCCCCTCACAAAAATTATAGCCCGATGGCCGTTGCGGCCGGAGCCCGATCCGTTAAGACTTCGGGTCCCCACGCTCGCATCCGACCAGATCAGCGCACCATTCCGCACAGGAGTACGTCATGACTACTAAAGCATCCGACTCGGCCGCGCCCGACGTCGTCTTGATCCACGGGCTGTGGGTCACCGCCCTGAGCTGGGAGCATTGGATAGAGCGCTACCGCGGTCGCGGCTACAACGTGGTCGCCAAAGGCTGGCCCGGAATGGACGTCGGCGTCGAAGAGCTCCGCCGCGACCCGTCCGCCCTCGCGGGCATGGGAGTCACCGAGATCGTCGACCACTTTGAGAATATCGTCCGCAAGCTGGACCGCCCCCCCATCCTCATCGGCCACTCCTTCGGCGGTCTCATCGTGCAGATCCTGCTCGACCGCGGACTCGGCGCCGCCGGCGTCTCTATCGATCCCGCTCCGGTCAAGGGCGTGCTCAAGCTCCCCCTCTCGACCCTCCGCGTCAGCTTCCCCGCGCTGCGCAATCCTGCCAACGTCCACAAGGCGTCCGCGCTCACGCCTGAGCAGTTCCACTACGCCTTCACCAACACGTTGAGCGACGACGAGGCCGCGGCCGTCTACGAGCGGTACGAGGTCCCCGGTCCCGACCGCGTTCTCTTTCAGGCCGGTCTGGCGAACTTCAATCCCCACGCGGCGACCAAGGTCAATTTCCATAACAACACGCGCGCCCCCCTGTTGTTGATCGCCGGCGGCAAGGACCACGTCGCTCCGGCGTCGCAAACCAAGGAAAATTTCGGCCTGTACTCGAAGTCGAAGGCCGTGACCGATTTCAAGGAGTTCGCGGACCGCTCGCACTTCACGATCGGGGAGCCGGGCTGGGAGAAAGTCGCCGACTACGCCCTCGACTGGGCGACCGCGCACGCCGCGGCCTACGAAAAGGAGTCCGCGGACCGGTCACACGCGTCCAGACGCCCCGCTCACGCTGACGCTCACACCGAATCGCGCTGAGGGCCACATCATGCCATACCGCCAGGTCGGGCTGCAGCGATTCAGCGTGACATCGTCGCGTCCTTTTGCAGATGTCGTCGCCGCGGTCGACGCCGCGATCGGGCATCCCGACATGGCCGCTTTCCAGCGGGACATCGCGGCCGCCCGCACGTACGCAGAGGCGGAGCAGGTCACTCACCGCGCCGTGGGGCCGTCGAACCTGATGGAGTTCCTTCGCCTCGACATGGGTGCCTTCCTTCGGAAGGCAACTGGGGCGACGACCCCGCGCATGCTTCGCCTCATCATTGGCAATCCGCTCATCATGAAGCAGATGGCCGAGCATGTGCCGGACGCGGGATCGTACGCGCCGGTGACCATCCTGATCGATGAGCGTGCGGATGGCGTGCACCTGTCCTACGACAGGATGGCGAGTGTCCTGGCGCCCTACGGCAGTCCGGCGGCGCTGCAAGTCGCTCGGGATCTGGACACGAAAGTGGAAGGCCTGCTGCTCGCGGCGGCAGCCTAGCGGGATTTGGTCCGTGAACCGGACTGGACGGTCCGGTTCACCGCGTATGAGCTTGACCCGCCCTCAGCCTCACATACATTGGTATTTCTCGGCGGTCGTGCGCGCGATGACCTTCGAACCATCGCCGATATCTCCCTCCGGAGTATGCCACAATGACTTCCATGGCTCGCCGCGCTGCGTTCGCGACAAGCGCTCTCTTCGTCCTTGCCGTCGCCGCCTGTAAGACAACCGACATAGTCGGCGTCCCCACCTACAAGCCGACCGGAAATCTGCCGACCTACACTCAGCTCCAGGCGGCGCTCGACTCCGCTCAAAAGACAAATAACGGCGGGTTGGGCTTCAACATGTGGGGCGTGATCGTCGACCAGAGCGGGATCGTCGCCGCGGTCGTTCGCACCGGCCCCGGTCCCGCGGACACCGGCGAGCAATGGCTCGGCAGCCGGGTGATCGCAGCGCAGAAGGCGAATACCGCGAACGACTTCAGCCTCCTGGCTTTCGCATTGTCGACCGCGAACCTGTATTCCGCCGTGCAGCCCGGCGGGAGTCTCTTCGGACTTCAGGCCTCGAACCCCGTGAACACCGACGTCGCATACGGCGGCGAGGCCGCCGACTATGGCACGCCGCAGGACTTTATGGTCGGGCGGCGCATCGGCGGGGTCAACGTGTTCGGCGGCGGACTCGCCATGTATGACTCGACCGGTCAGCTCGTCGGCGGCCTCGGCGTCTCGGGCGACTTTTCGTGTGCGGATCACAACATCGCATGGAAAGTTCGGCACATCCTGCACAGAGACTTCGTGCCGGCTGGGGTCGATCCCGTCGTAACCGTTGTCGGTCACACCGATGACAACATCGTGTATGACATCGACCCAACGACGGGTAAGAGCGCGAGCGGATGGGGTCACCCGGCGTGTTCCGCCGGCACGACAGCGGTTAGCGACTCCATCCCCACGAGCTATCCAATCGAGTACGTGCCGTAAAACCGACCGGTAGCTCGGTGCCTCGACGGCACTGAGACGGGCTTCTGATTCCGGAGGGCGCGCGGCCTGCACTCGGCCACGCGCCCTTCGCATCGTTGGCCGTGTCGGAGGGCTGTGGCCAGCGACCTGAGGCGCACCCGTCGCCGCTGTCGTATATTGGCCCCTGTGTTGGTCCTGGCGACGTTCGTCGGCGCGCAAGTGGCCGCTGGCGCGATACCCCTCGCGCGGCTCGATTGTTGGCGCTCGGTCGCACAATTGGGGGCCGTCCGATGAAAAGGCGAATCGGGAAATCCTCCAGCCCGGATCCCTCTCTCAGGGAGCCGGACGCGGCCGCGGCCGGCTCGTCGGAGGCGCTGCTGACGATGGCCTCCGACATCACGCTCATCCTGGACGCCGCCGGCAGCATCACCAAGGTGTCCCTCGGACATACCGAATCGCCGATCGAGGATGCGGAACGGTGGATCGGTCAGCGCTGGAGCGACATCGTCACGGCGGAGAGTCGCCGGCAGGTCGAGCATATGCTGCGTGAGCTCGCCGCGACCGGACTCACGCAACGCCGCCACATAAATCATCTCACCGGGTCGGGAGCCGATATCCCGGTCGCATATACGGCGATGCGCGTCGCCCACAGCACCGACGTGATCGCAGTCGGCCGCGACCTGCGCCCAATCTCGGCCCTGCAGCAGCGCCTCGTCGAGACGCAACAAACAATGGAACGCGATTACTGGCACCTGCGCCACGTCGAGACACGCTACCGTCTCGTGTTCCAGGTCGCGCGCGAGGCCATTCTCGTGCTCGACGCCGCCACGCTCGAGGTCGTCGAAGCCAACGCCGCGGCCGAAGAGCTGCTGGCGCTTCAGGCAGGCCGGCTGGTCGGCATGACGTTCCCGCTCGGACTCGCCGCCCCGGACATGCGCACCGCCACCGATCTTCTCAGTCGTGCCCAGACGCTCGGGCACGCCCACGATGCGCGTGTCCGGCTGGCGCACGATGGCCGAGAAATGGCGATGTCGGCCACCTGCTTCCGGCAGGACACCGCGTCCCTGTTCATGGTCCGACTCTCCGCCGCGCACGGCGCCGCTAACGGCTCGGCGACGAGCTCTGCCTCACGAGTCATGTCGCTCGTCGCGAATGCGCCGGATGCCATCGTCCTCACCGATGCCGACGGCGGCATCCTCTCGGCCAATCGGGCGTTCCTTGACATCGCGCAGTTGGAGAGCGAGACGCAGGCCGTCGGGCACCCGATGGCGCAATGGATCGGACGCCCCGGCGCGGATGTCGCGGTCTTTCTGGGGATGCTGCGCCAGCACGGGTGCCTCCGCCTCATCGCGACCGCCGCGCGCGGTGAGCACGGCGGCGCGACCGAAGTCGAAGTGTCCGCCATCGCGGTGCCGGGCAGCGATCCGCCCTCCTTTGGCTTCATCCTGCGCGATGTCGGTCGCCGCTTCCTGCAGGCTCCACGCGGCGCCCGGGACCTCACACGCGCCGTCGAGGAATTGACGGTACTCGTCGGACGGGTCGGCCTGCGCGATCTGATTCGCGACACGACCGACCTCGTCGAGCGGCATTTCATTGAAGCCGCCCTCGAGCTGACGGGTCACAATCGCACGGCCGCCGCGGAAGTGCTCGGGCTGAGCCGCCAGAGCCTCTACGTGAAGCTCCACCGGTACGGGCTCGCGGCGGTCGACAATACCGTAGAATTGGAAGTGAGCTAATGGCACACCCCGGGGAGTCGCGACTTTCGAAGCACATCCGCGGGACGGCTCTCCTCGCGCTCGTGCTCGTCGCGCCCTTCCACCCCTTAGGTGCGCAAGCGGCGCCGCAGAACGTCGCGGCCGACGTGCAGTTCATGCAGGGGATGATCGAGCACCACGCCCAAGCTCTCGTCATGGTCGCCCTGATCCCGAGCCGCACCCACCGGGACGACATGCGACAGGTGGGCCGGCGGATCGAGATCTCCCAGCGCGACGAGATTGGCATGATGCAGCGCTGGCTCGCGGCCCACGGCGAAGCTGTCCCCACCCTGGATTCGAATAAGGTGGCGCACATGCCCGGGATGGATATGCCGGGCATGGACATGCCCGGGATGGCGCTGATGCCCGGCATGCTCACGCAAGAGCAGCTCGACCAGCTCGCGCACGCGACCGGGCCGGAGTTCGACCGGCTCTTCCTGCAGGGGATGATCGGCCATCACAAGGGCGCGCTCACCATGGTCGCGCAGCTTTTTGCCACGCCGGGAGGGGGGCAGGCGTCCGACATTTTCCGCTTCGCGTCCGACGTCGATACCGACCAGCGCGCCGAAATCGATCGCATGCAGGCCATGCTGGACAGATCAGCGGCTCCGGTGCGCAGCCCGTGACGTATTTGAGCTGGGGCAATTGCGGTCCCGCGGCCTGCGGTCAGAGCGCACCGACAGGATATCCCACACCCGAGCGAATTCGATGACAAGACGGACACTTCCTCTCGTCAGCTCCCTCTGCCTCGCCGCTGCACTGGCCGCCCCCGGGGCGCGGGGACAAGTCCCAACGGATTCCGGTGCGACATCGCCCGATCCACGCATCTCGCTCCGCGGCGGATGGAAGGACGCCGGCTCTGCGATCAGCAACCTCGTGCTCGTCGCGCACCGCGCTCCGTCCGAAGGCTTCAACCCGATCGCTCCCGGCGATTTCCGGTACATCAATTCCGATCTGGCGTTCAGCGGGAACTACGTCATCCTGGGGAATTACAGCGGCTTCATGATCTGGGACATCACGAATCCCGCCAGCCCGACTCTGCGCACATCGGTCGTGTGCCCCGGCGGCCAGGGTGACGTCTCGGTCTACCGTAACCTGATATTCATGTCGGCGGAGGAGACGCGCGGCCGCGTCGACTGCTCCCCGCGCGGCGTCGCCGATACCGTCAGCGCACAGCGCTTCCGTGGCGTGCGCATCTTCGATATCAGCGATCTCGACAATCCGAAGCAGGTCGCCTGGATTCAGACGTGCCGGGGTTCGCACACACACACGATCGTATTCGACCCCAAGGACACGGCGAACGTGTACGTCTACGTATCCGGCACCGGGATCGTCCGCTCCGCCACCGAGCTGGCGGGCTGTTCGGGGAAGGCGCCCGAGGACGACCCCAATACCGCGCTCTTCCGCATCGAGGTCATTCAGGTGCCGCTCGCGGCGCCGCAGGACGCGAAAATCATCAGCACGCCGCGGCTCTTCGCCGACTCGAGCGGTAGCGTCAACGGACTATGGAAGGGCGGCACACACGGGGAAGGCACCCAAACCACCCGAAAGACGGATCTGTGCCACGACATCACCGTGTACTCGGCGATCGGACTCGCCGCCGGCGCCTGCTCCGGCAACGGCATCTTGATCGACATACGCGACGTGCAGCACCCGAAGCGGATCTTCCAGGTGGTGGACCCAAACTTCGCGTTCTGGCATTCCGCGACGTTCAGTAACGACGGGAAGAAGGTGCTCTTTACCGACGAGTGGGGCGGCGGGGGCCAGGCGCGGTGTCGCGCGTCGGATCCCGTGAAATGGGGTGGCGACGCCCTCTTTCGATTGTCCAAGGACAAGCTGGAGCTGGGAGGCTACTACAAGCTGCCGGTCGTGCAGGACAGCCTGAAGAACTGCGTCGCGCACAACGGCTCGCTCATCCCGGTGCCGGGGCGCGATATCATGGTTCAGGCCTGGTATCAGGGCGGAGTCTCGGTATTCGACTTCACCGATATCGCGCATCCGAAAGAGATCGCCTATTACGATCTCGGCCCGGTCGACTCGACCAAGCTCCAGCTCGGCGGATACTGGTCGGCGTACTGGTACAACGGATACATCGTGGGATCCGAGATCGCGCGCGGGCTGGACCTGTTGCAGCTCAAGCCGAGCGCGCAGCTGTCGCAGAATGAGATCGATGCGGCGCAGCTCGTGCACCTCGATCTGTTCAACCCACAGAATCAGCCGAAGCTGGTGTGGCCGGCGCGCTTCGTCGTCGCGCGCGCGTACCTCGACCAGCTCATGCGCGACAAGGGGATCTCCGCCGACCGCTCGTCCCGCATCGCGCGCGCGCTGGGCGCGGCGGAGAAAATGGAGGGGCAGGCCCGGAAGGGGGCGCTCCGAACGCTCGCCAAACAGGTCGCGGGGGAGGCGAAAGGCTCGACCGACCCGGACCGCGTGCGGGCGCTGGCTTCAGTCGTGCATGACTTGAGCGCAACGTAGGAGCGGACCTGCAGCTCAGCGTCAGGCGAGATGCTTGCTCACGGTCTGCTTGAGGGCTGCCAGGTTGTGTGAGGCCACGCCAAGGTCTGCCTTCGCGCCGACGTGGTCTTTCGCGTCGAGCTTGGCGGTGGCCGTTCGAATATAGGCCGCTATTCCATCGAAGCCTTCCTCGATGGCCTTACGCAGGTCGGGTCCGATCTGTCCCATGTGATGCCTCCGGTGCGGGGGAATGTACTGTTGCGGCTACGGGATCGCCTGTCCCGGCGCGGTGCCACCGGTGTGTCCATTGTGAGTTGGTGTCGGCACACCCGTGCGTCCATCGAGAGCTTGCCGCACGCAATGCGCCAGCGCATGGAGACCGTACGGCTTCGTGAGCACCCGCGCGCCGAGCCCTTGCGACGACTTCAGATGCATCGTCGCGGGGCTGTACCCCGTCGTCAATAGGCCCCGAAGGTCGGGGTGTTGCGCGCGGGCGTGCTCGAGCACCTCGGGCCCACTCAACCCGGGCATGACGACATCGATTACTGCCAGATCGATCTCGTCCCCCTCCTGCAAGAGCGTCTGCAGTGCGTCCCGCCCCGTCGCGACAGATATGACCCGGTAGCCCAACCGCTCCAACAGGCGCGCGGCGGTCGCACGCAGGATATCGTCGTCCTCCGCGAGGAGGATCGTCTCCGTGCCGCCAACGAGCTCCGAACTGGGTCGTGGGGCGATGTCAGCCGGAGTGCCGTCCTGAAACGGAAGGTATATGCGAAACGTGGTGCCTTTGCCGACCTCGCTGTAGACGTGGATCATTCCCATGTGCTGCTTCACGATCCCGTATACCACGGCGAGTCCCAGCCCCGTACCGCGGCCGATCTCCTTGGTCGTGAAGAATGGCTCGAAGATCCGCGCCTGCGTCGCGGCATCCATTCCCTCGCCGCTGTCGCTGACCGTAAGACGCACGTAGTCCCCGGGGTGCGCCCACGTGTGAATCACGCAGAAATTATCGTCGACCACGACCCTTTCAGTCAGAATCGCGAGATCCCCCCCGCTCGGCATGGCGTCGCGGGCGTTCACGCACAGATTCATCAGGATCTGCTCGATCTGCCCGGGGTCCGCGAGCACCGTCACGGGATCGGGAGTCTGCTGTACCGCCAGCTCGACATCCTCGCCGATGAGCCGCCCGATCATCTTGGCGATGTCCAGGATCAAGGTATTGATGTCCACGAGCCGCGGCTCGAGCACCTGCTTCCGCCCGAACGCGAGCAGCTGGCGCGTCAATGCGCTGGCTCGATCGACGACTTGGTCCGCTTGCTCGAGGTCTTTCCACATCGGCTCGGACGAGTCGATGTCCAGCATCACCATCTGGACAGTGGACTTGATCGCCGCGAGCATATTGTTGAAATCGTGGGCTACACCCCCAGCGAGAGTTCCGACCGCCTCCATCTTCTGCGCCAGGCGGACCTGCTCCTCAAGGCGGCGGCGCTCCGTGACATCGCGGGCGACGCCGTCCAGCCGCACGATGGCGCCCTGATCATCGGCGGCGGGCGCGAAGGTCGTCTGCATCCACCGAACGCCGGCGTCCGGGCATCGGATCCGGTATTCGACGGTCTGGATCATCTTCCCCTCGGCCGCGCGCCGCCGGTGCGCATCGATGGCGGGCAGATCCTCCGGCTCGATGATATCCCGCCAGAGCTTCGGATCTGCCGTGAGCTGCTCCGGCGCGAGTCCGAAAACCTGCGTCGATGCCGGCGAGATGTAATAGACCTCCCCTCCGTCCAGGCTGATGCTGAACAGGACGTCGGGCACCGAGCGCAGCACCTGCTGGAGGCGTTGCTCCAGCGTGCCGGCATAGCGCGCGATCTCGGCCCGCGCTCCTTCTAGCTCTTCCTCCCGCCGGCGCAGTTGGCGGTTCTGTTTAACAGCATCCTCAAAGGTGGAGATCAGCAGGTCGAGGATCTGCTCCTTCTCCGACGTGATGGTGAACGTCGAGCCCAGAAACGTGACGTTGACACCGAATCGGCTCTTGTAACCCCGACGGAGTCGCTGGTTATCGAGGACCTGTTCGATGCGAGCGAGTAAATGCTCGGGCTCGTACGGCTTCGCGATGTAATTGTCGGCCCCCGCCTCGAGACCCTGCACGATGTCCATGGGGTCTGTGAGACTGCTGAGCAGAATCACCGGTAAGTCGCGCCGTTTGAGCTGTGTCTTGATCCGGCGGCACACGTCGTACCCGCTGATACCCGGCATCGTGATGTCGCACAGCACGACGTCGAAAGCGCCATTCGCGACGAGAGCGAGCGCCTGTTCGCCATCCGGCGCGACAGTCACGGAAAAGCCACGCTCGCTCAGCAGGAACCGAAGTGCTTCCGCCTGCGTACGGCTGTCTTCAACCACCAATATGCGCGTGGTCATGGATGCCCTCCCGCGACCAGATGCGTGAGGCGGGGCCCGAGATCACCGATCGAAACGACGGCATTGACGACCCCGGCGTCGACGGCCTCTCGCGGCATTCCGTACACGATGGACGACGCCTCATCCTGCGCGAGAATCGTCGCCCCCGCACCCCGCGCCACCTTGAGCCCATCGACTCCGTCATTCCCCATGCCGGTGAGAATGACGCCCACCATCGATGTGCCGTACGCCCGCGCGACGGAGTCGAAGAGGAAGGTGGCGGACGGCCGGAAGCCGTTGATGGGTCGCGTGTCCGAGATCAGGATGCGACGGTCCTGCCCCACGCCTAGATGCCGGTCTTCCGGCGCAAGAAAGACGGTCCGTCCGACCAGCGGCTCACCATCTTCGGCGACCTTGACCCGCAAGCTGCACCCCGAGCCCAGCCAGCGGGCGAGGCCCGCCACGAAGCCGGTCGCGATGTGCTGAACCACGAGTATCGGCACCGGAAAATCGCGGGGGATGTCCACGAGCATTCGTTGGAGAGCCGCGGGCCCCCCTGTCGATGCCGCCACAGCGATGACGCGGACGCCGGGACGTGGCGTCCCTCCGCCTGACCCGTTGGTCGCTCGTGCGGCGGCGGCGGGATCGCGTTGCCGCACGACCTTGACCTCTGTCATTGCCTTGACCATCGACAGCAGGCGCTCCCGCTGGGCGTCGAAGCCCGGAGAATCCGGTCTGCCCGGCTTCTCGACCACCATGAGTGCGCCCACCCGCGTTGCGCTCAGCGAGAGGTCGATGTCGTGACGGCTGACGCTGCCGGACACCACGATGATGGGCGTCGGTGACGCGACCATGATCTCCTTGGTCGCCTCGAAGCCGTCCATGAGCGGCATGTGGATGTCCATCGTGATGAGATCCGGCTTGAGCCGCGCCGTCATCTCCACGGCCTCGACCCCGTTGCGGGCGTGGCCGATGACCTGGATCCCCGGATCGCTCTCCAGGATCCCCACCAGGAGCTCGCGGATGGTCGGCGAATCTTCGGCGATCAGGACGCGGATCACGGTATCTCTCAGCCCAGCAGCTGCGCGAGGGTATCCAGGAGATTCTGTTGGTCGAAGCTCGACTTGGCGAGGTACGCGTCGGCGCCGACGTCGAACCCGCGCGCGCGATGCTCCGCCGTCTCGAGCGCGGTGACCAGAACCACCGGGGTGGCCTTGAACCGTTTGGACCCACGAATTGCCTCGCACAGCGCGAGACCGTCCATCCTCGGCATCTCGACATCGGCGACCACGAGGTCCACACCGTTCTCCTGCAGCGCTTTCCAGCCAGCGACACCGTCAGCAGCCGTTACCACCTCGTAGCCCGCGGCTTCGAGGATGCTCTGCTCGAGCGTGCGCGTCGTGATGGAATCATCGACCACGAGGATTCGTCGCTTCGCCGGTCCCTCCGCCGCGGTGTCCGCCAGCGTCAGCCCCGCGCCGGCGCCGAGACCGAGCGCGGCGGCGACGATGGCGGGTGGATCGAGCACCAGGGCCACGCGTCCGCTGCCCAGCAGCGTCGCGCCACTCAGATAGGGCAGCGATGCGCGCCCCACATTCAGCGGGCGGAGCACGATTTCCTCCTCCGCGATGAGATCGTCCACCACAACGGCGAGTCGACGGTCGCCCACCAGGAGGATGACGACCGGTACCTTCCCGGTGACGGGTCGCTCGACGAGCGGCGGGAGCAACCGTGCGAGCGACGCGAGAGGCACGGGGCCATCCGGCGTCGCAATCACCTCGCGCCCTTCGGCACGCTTGATCGCATCCGGTGACACGTGAATCAGCCGTGCAATGTGAATCGTTGGAATAGCGACGGTCTGCGGTCCGATACCCACAAGCAGCGCGCGGATCGTTGCGAGCGTGGGGGGACACTCGATGCTGAATGTCGTCCCGCGCCCCGCCTCCCACGTGACATCCAAATGGCCCCGGATGCGAGCGGCCGCGGCACGGACGATGTCCAATCCCACGCCACGCCCGGAAATCGTGGTCGCCTCGGTCCGCGTCGACACGCCTCCGGCGAAGAGCGCGTTGACGACGTCCCGCTCCGCCGCCGGCACCGGAATTCCCGTTCGCTCCAACTGGTCGCGCATCGCCTGCACGTCCATCCCGGCCCCATCGTCTGTCACGGTCACGACGATACGGTCGCCGCGCATCGCGGCCGCGACCGCCACGACCCCCTCGCGCGGCTTGCCCACGCGCTCACGGGTATCCGGTGGCTCGATCCCATGATCGACGGCGTTGCGAACGAGGTGCAGCAGAGCTTCGCGCAATCCGTCGAGCACGGCCCGATCCGCCTGCACGTCCCGGCCCGCAATTTCGCAGCGCGCTTCCTTGCCGCCGGCCGTGGCGACATCCCGCGTCGCGCGCGGTAGCGCCTCACAGGCCTCGGCGAACGGTCGCATCCGCAGGCCGCGGACCCGATCGCTGACTTCGTCGGTGACCTGCGCGAGGACGCGGGCATCGCCTGCCGCGCTCGTGGCGAGACGATTGGTCTCGTGCACGATGCGGCGCAGGTTGGCCTCCACGCTGCCGAGCGACCGGGTGAGCCCCGCCGGGGCACCCGACTGCTCCAGCGCGCGCGAGAGTCGGCGGCCCGTGCGCCCCCACTCGCTGGCCCAACCGGCGGCGAAGTCGCGCAGCGCCGCCAGCTCCGCCGGGCGGCTGGCGACCCGGCTTTCGGCGATCAGTAACTGTCCGGTCGACGCAAGCACCGCGTCGAGCTTCTCTCCCTGCACGCGAACCTGACCGTCGCTGCGGTCGATCGTGATCGAGGCGTGAGGCGCCGCATCGGGCGCCGCGGGGTTGGCCGTGGGCCGCTCAGCGGCCGCACTCGACGGCGCGGCGTGCCGGGCACTCCGCACGGCGGAGCCCGTGACGCGTTCAGAGGGGGTGGCTCGCAGTGTCTCGCGTAGCGCGGCGATCGCGGAGCCTTCAAGCCCTTGACCGGACCGCAGCCTGCGACCCGCATCCGCGAGCGCGTCCGCAGCTGAAAAAAGCAGCGCGAACTCATCCGGTCCGAGGTCGCGCGTGCCATCCCGCACCTCCGCGAGCAAGGCCTCCAGCTCATGACACGTCTGCTCCACGATCCCGACGTCGACCGCTCGGGCGGCTCCTTTCAGCGTGTGAGCGACGCGGAAGAGTGACTTCAGCCGCGCCGCGTCATGCGGAGCGGACTCGAGCGCCAACAGATCGGCGTTCATCGTCCCGACCTGTTCGTCGAGCTCGCCGAGGAAGGTGACGAGCAGGCGGGCGGCCAATTGTTGCTTATCCATCGGTGTGCTGCTCATGCGGACTGGTTCCGTTGCGCCCGACTATAACCAGCAACCGCGTGCCCAGAACGTTGAGATCCTGCGCGGCACGTTCGGCTTGTTTCGTCGATGCCAGGTTCTGCTGCACCGCAGTGTTGATGCTGGTCATGGCCTGCCGAATCTGCGCCATCCCCACTGCCTGCTGTCCCGATGATGCCACGATCTGCGCGGCCGACTGCGCCGCCTGCCCGACCGCATCCGCCAGCGTCTGAATCGTCTGTCCCGCTTCGGCGACCTGCTTCGCGGTTGCCGCCACCTGTTTGGTCCCCTGTTCGGTGGTCATGACGGCGGCACTGGTTGCCCGTTGGATGTCCCCGAGAATCTGGCGCACCTGCACGGTCGCCTTTTTCGACTGTTCGGCGAGGCTTTTTACTTCGCCGGCGACGACGGCGAACCCGCGCCCCTGCTCGCCGGCGCGCGCGGCCTCGACAGCGGCGTTGAGTGCGAGGATGTTCGTCTGTTCCGCGATGTCGTTGACGGTCGCAATGATCTCCCCGATCGTCTGCGCCTGTTCCGCCAGCGCCAGAATGCTTTCCGCGATGGATTCGACCTGTTCCTTGACCCCGGTCATTGCGACGGTCGACTCCTCTACCGCTTTGCGCCCGGTCCGTCCGATCTCCGCAGCCCGTTCGGCCGACTCCGCGACCGCCTTCGCCCGCTGTGCCGCCTGTTCGGCGGTCTGCGCGACTTCGTCGACGGTCGTGACCGTCTCCGCCACGGCGGCGGCCGACTCGCTCGCGCCGGCGGCCTGCTGGCGTGTCGCAGCCACGATTTCGGCCGCGCTCGACGCGAGTATGGCGGTGGTTTCCTGGAGGGGGCGACTCACAGCGCGGTAGAGGAGAACCGCCGTAACGATGCCTAGAATCAGCGCGGCCAGGGCCGACAGGACGAGGGCCTGCCGCGCGCGACCGGCCATGGCCGCCGCGGCGCGGGTACGCTCGGCGATAAGCTCACCCGCCGCGGCCACCTTGGCGTCCAGGAGATCGCGAAACGCCACGAATATTCCGGGTGGCACGTGCTCGTTGCGGAAGGACGCCGCCTGCGCGATGCCCTGTCGCTGTCCGACCGCGATCACCTGGTCCGTTGCTTTCCTCCACTCGACGAACGCCGTGTTGACGCTGTCGACGCCCAACTCGTGGCCCTCGAGCACGGGATTCGCGCGCAATTCGGTTAGCGAGCGCAAGGTGACATCGAGCTGCTCCTGCCGCACCGTGACCTGCGTGGCGCTCCCCGTCAGCAAGTAGTCCAGCAACGCCCTCTCGGCGTCCCGACTCGCGGCCCGAGCGCGCTCCGCGATCGACTGCAGATTCCCATTTTGCCGATCGAGCTCGCCGAATCTCGCGGTGCTCGATGCCAGCGCGAAATAGCCAACCGCGGCGACTGCAATAAGAAGAGCAAGCAGCAGCGAAAAACCTACGGTGATTCGACGGCCGACCGTCCACGTCATGACGAGGCTCCGGGCATCAGGAAGAGTGAGATTCGGTGATGCCAAGAAGTGCGGTGGCATCGAGGACGAGCATGGCATCCCCTGTGATGCCGCGGAGGTAGGTGCGGTGCGCCGCGACGCCCTCGGGGGGCTCCCGGACAGCGGCGACCGGAAGGGCGACGATATCGCGGACCGCGTCGGCCAGAATGCCGAGCGTTCCGCGCACCTCACCCAACACGATGACGCGACTCAAGTCGTTGAGCGCGGTAACCGATAGCCCCAGGGGGCCACGCAGATCAACGATCGTGAGCAATTCCCCGCGCCAGGCTGTCACTCCGTAGAGGGGCGGTTTCGCTCCCGGCAGCAGCGAGATGTCGACCAGGCGAAAAACCTCGAGCACGTAACGCGCTTCGATTGCATAGATCTCGTTCGACAGGGAAAAGGTGATCGCCTCGATCGTGTCGGTGTCCTGCGGTGTTTCCGGGACCCGAGCCAACCGGCGACTGCGCTCCTCCAGCACGTCCCGTGCGTTCTCCTGCGACACGGCTGGTGCCGCCGCTGCGGCGAGGCCCGCCGCGTCGACCCGCCGCCGGATCTCCGACCAGTCTACCGTGCCCATGGCGCGCGCTGGAGACGACGTGGAAGGCATCAGGATGCCGGGTGCGATAGGAATGCCAGCTGTGCGCGCGCCATCTTCGTCAACCGGCCCGCGGGCTCCCCGTCAGATGCAGGGACGATCGTATCGGGTGGCAGGGCGAGCAGCAACCGCTCGGCGTTCCGGAATGCACGGCGGGCACCGTCGACATCGTCCGTGTGCGTTAGGGCGCCGCCCAGAGCCATGTGCGCGACGACGAGACCGCGATCGAGATAGAGCGCGCGCCGAGCCGTCGTCGCCGATTCGACGTAACGTTCCGCT
>PLLD01000262.1 GCA_003141205.1 Gemmatimonadota bacterium | reverse complement strand
CGCCGCCATCGGCGCGCTCGCCGCCATCGGCGCGCTCGCCGCCATCGGCGCGCTCGCCGCCATCGGCGCGCTCTCCGCCATCGGCGCGCTCGGGTGCGGCAGCGCCCACCTCCCTGGGACCTCCTATGTGGCACCCGGGTCCACTCCGGAGCCGTTGCGGGTCGAGGCGGTCGCGATGGGTGATCAGATGGCGGTGCGCGACCGGGCTCTGCGCGTCCTATCCGACTCCATGTTCCACCCCAGCGGAATCGAGCGTTCGGCCGTGGCGGGCTACAGCTTGCGGCGCTTCATCAAGGCACGGATCGATGTCTTTCCGAATGGCCCGAACGCGGAGGGTCGGGAGACGAGCCGAATCGTCGTCTCGGGGGAGACCTACATCGGGGACGACACGCGCCCGGACAGCATCGGTGCACTCCCGGAGCGGTGGCGCCTCGTCACGGCATCGGACGCGGCGGCGACCGTTCTGCGGAGCCTCTCTCGCGCCGTCCAGCCCGACGCCGCCGCGGCCGCCGCGGCCGCCGCGGCCGCCGATCCTCTCCTCCGCGCGTTGACCCGTCCCGACTCGGTCGTGGCGGCTCTCCTCGCGGGGACACCCGTGGGCCGCACGGTCGTGCTGTGCACGCCGACGGTCGTCCCGGCCGGATGGCTTGCCTTGTACTGGTTCACCGATCGCACGCGCTGCACGCCGGGTCCCGGGCGGGCATTCCCCGGGGAGCCGAACGCGATGCGCGTGGAGCGCGAGTGGTAAGGAGTCCGCTCCGTTAGCGGCGCGGCGGATCCGTCAGGGCGGATCCGTCAGGGCGGATCCGGCGGCCGGAGTCGGCGCCCGACCCCCGGTCGAACGCGGCAGCCACAGCGTGAAGGTCGATCCTTCGCCGAGGACGCTCTCGACGGTCAGGTCGCCGCCCATGAGGTGGGCCAGATTCAAACTGATGGCGAGCCCGAGTCCGACCCCTTCGATCGGGCGCGACAGCTGGCGATCGACCTGGACGAAGGGCTGGAAGATGGCGTCGAGCTTCTCGGGCGGAATGCCGCGCCCGGTGTCCGAGATGCTCACGAACACCTGCCCTCCCTCCGCGCCGCACTGGACCGTCACGCGTCCGCCCGTCTCCGTGAACTTGATGGCGTTGCTCAACAGATTGACGAGGATCTGCACAACCTTGGGCGCGTCCGCGCGCGCCACCGGCGCGTCCTCGGCGCAGCGTGGCTCAAAGCCGAGCGTTTTGGCCTGCAGCTGAGGATATAGAAGGGCCTCGGCACCCGTGACCGCCTCGTGCAGCGAAAGGTCGGTGAGAGTGAACTGATCTTCCCCCGCTTCGAGCCGGGCAAAGCTCAGGATCGAGTTGATGAGCCCGAGGAGGTGGCGCTGGCTGCGCTGGATCCGCGTGAGGTCGGTGACCTGGTCGGTGGTCAGCGGACCGCGCAGCCCCATCGCGAGCAACTCCGCGTAGCCCGCGATCGCATTCAGCGGTGTCCGCAGCTCGTGACTCATGGTCGCGAGGAATTCAGATTTCGCGCGGTTCGCGTCCTCCGCATCGGCGCGGGCGGCCCGTTCCATTTCAGCCCCGCGCTCGGCCGCGGCGGTCTGCTCCGCCAAGTCCTCCGTCGCGGCCCGCAACTCCTCGTTGGTCGCCTCGAGCTCCGCGGCCTGTTCCTCGAGCAGGGTGGCCTGTTCCTGCAACTGGAGGTTGAGGTCGACGGCTTCGCGCGCCCCATGCGACAGCCCCGCCACCGTCAACCCAATGCAGACGCAGGCGAATAACGTGCCCGCGACAATGATCGTCTCCGTGAGTCGGTGCAATCGGTTGTATCGCGCCGTTCGCTGGGCCAGCAGCCTCGACTCCTCCTCCGCCATCGTACCGGCGATCGCGTGAATTGCGGCGCGCGTGCCCCGCGCCTGGGATACGTAGGCCGCGCGGAGCGCCGAGTCTGGATTGCCATGGGCGCGGAGGGTCGTCATCGAATCGAAGGGCGCGAGCTCCTGATCGAGGGCCGGAGCGAGACTGTCTAGCCGGCTCTGCTGGTGGGGATTGTCGGCCGTGAGCGTCCGCAGCGTCGCGAACGCCTGCCGTGCGTCGCGGACCGCCGATTCGTAGATGGCAAAGTCATCGGAGTCGGCCGTGATCAGGTAGGTACGCTCCGCCACCTTCGCGTCGCCCGAGCGCGTAACGATCGAGGCGATGGCGTCGAGCACGCGATACGTGTGCAGCGTGAGGTCGTTAGCCGCCACCTGGCGCTGAAGACTGATGAGCGCGGCGGCCCCGACGACGAGAACGGCGGCGGCGGAGCCATATGCGGCGGTGGTCCGCCGTCGAAGCGAAAAGGGAAGACGTATCACGGCGGTAGAAAAAAGTTACACGGAGCGCAGACGCCGTCCACTAGCCCGCGTGCGCGAGCATCGCCTAGCTTTTGCGCGTGTCCGCCGCGATCCACATCTCCGGGCTCCGCAAGGAGTATCCGACGCCGGGCGGCGGGACGGTCATCGCGCTTGCGGGGCTCGATCTCGATATCGCGAGCGGAGAGCTCTTTGGGCTGCTAGGCCCGAACGGCGCGGGAAAATCGACGACGATCGGGATTCTGACGACGCGCATTCGCCCGACCGCGGGGAGCGCCGTGGTCGCCGGCGCGGACGTCCGGCGGAGCTCGGTAGCGGTGCGGCAACGCATCGGCGTCGTGCCGCAACGCGCGAACCCCGACCTGAGCCTCACGGCGCTCGAGAATCTCGTCTTCCATGCCGGTTACTTCGGGATCCCGCGCGTCGCCGCGACGGCCCGGGCGCACACGTTGATGGGCACGCTCGGGATCGCCGACAAGATGCGCGCCCGGGTGGGCGAGCTATCCGGCGGCCAGCAACAGCGTCTCATGATCGCGCGCGCTCTCATTCACGAGCCGCGCGTGATCTTTCTCGACGAGCCGACGGTCGGTCTCGATCCCCAGGCGCGGCTCGGTCTGTGGGAGATCCTTCGATCCCTCCACGCCGACGGGCGCACGATCGTGATGACGACGCACTATATGGAAGAAGCCGACCAGCTGTGCGATCGCCTCGCGATCATCGATCACGGGGCCCTGCTGGCGCTCGACACGCCGGTCGCACTCAAGGCGCGCGTGCCGGGCGGTGGGACGCTCGATGAGTTGTTCATTTCCCTCACCGGCCGGGAACTGGATTGACGGCGCCAGCGGTCGCCGCGCGCAGTGACGTACGACGCGCGGACGCGGCCGGCGAGCTGCCACCCGTCGGAGCAGGCACCGTATTCGTGGCGCTCATGCGGCGCGACGTTCGCGTCCTGCGGCGCGAGCTGCCCTTCTTCCTTCTGCGCACGGTGATGCAACCACTGCTGTTCATCGTCGTCTTCGGATATATGCTGCCCCGGATGGGATTCGTGCGCGGCGAGTACACGACGGCGTTGCTCCCGGGCGTCATCGCGGTGAGCCTCACGCTCTCCGCCGTGCAATCGGTGGCGCTGCCCATGGTGCAGGATTTCGGGCACACGAAGGAGATCGAAGACCGCCTGCTCGCGCCCATCCCGATTCCGCTCGTGGCGGTTGAGAAGATGGTGATGGGGGTCCTACAGGGGATCATCGCGGCGCTCGTCGTCCTGCCGGCCGGCCGCCTGATCATGGGTCCGATCGCCGGACTGACGCTGGGTCATGCCGGGACGGCGCTCGCGGTGACGATCCTGGGGGCGGCGACATTTTCGGCGATCGGCCTCTGGCTGGGTTCCGCGATCGGCGCGACGCAGATCGGGTTGATGTTCAGTATCATCGTGGCCCCGATGATCTTCTTCGGGTGCGCGTACTATCCCTGGCGCGGGCTGGATCCGATCCCCATTGCGAAATACGCCGTGCTCGTGAACCCGCTCGTCTACGTGGCCGAGGGGATGCGGGCGGTGCTCACCCCGGAGATGCCGCACATGCCGCTCGCCGCCGTCGTCGGCGCACTCGTACTCCTCCTTGCGGGCTTTAGCGCCCTGGCCATTCGGAGCTTCCTGCGGCGGGCGATCGGATGACCGACATGCTGCAGACGACGCCGAGCGTCGCTACGGAGCCCTGGACGATCGCGGATGCCCGCGCGCTGTACAACATCGAGGGGTGGAGCGGCGGATTCTTCGACATCAATGAACGGGGCCATGTGGTGGTCCGTCCCGATGCCGATGCGCCCGATCGCGAGCTCGACCTCTTCGAGTTGGCGCGGGATCTCGAGGAGCAGGGCGTTGCCCTTCCGGTGCTACTCCGCTTCTCCGACATCCTGCGGTCACGCATTGCCGCGATCGGCAACCGATTCGGAGTGGCGATGCAGGAGTTCGGGTACACCGGCGGCTATACCTCGGTGTACCCGATCAAGGTCAATCAGCAGCGGCACGTGGTAGAGGAGATCGTGCGATTCGGGTCCTCGCGCGGCGTCGGGCTCGAGTGCGGATCCAAGCCCGAGCTGCAGGCGGTGTTGGCGCTCACCGAGTCGACCGATCACATGATCGTCTGCAATGGCTACAAGGACGAGGAGTTCATGCGCCTCGCCCTCATGGGTCAGAAGCTGGGACACCGCGTCTTCATCGTCCTCGAGCAGTTGAGCGAGATCGACGTGCTGCTCCAGGCGGCCGATGAGCTGGGCGTGGTTCCGACGGCCGGCGTGCGCATCAAGCTCGCGTCGGGGGGATTCGGTCGCTGGGCGCAGAGTGGGGGGGAGAAGTCGAAGTTCGGTCTCACCACGGCGCAGCTGGTGCAGGCGATCGACCGGCTCCGGGCGCTAGGGCGCCTCGACATTCTCAAGCTCGTGCATTTCCATCTGGGCAGTCAGATCTCGGACATCCGCTACATCAAGTCCGGGCTGCAAGAGATCAGCCGGTTCTACGCGGAGCTCCGACACCTGGGCGTGGACATCACCCATGTCGACGTCGGCGGCGGACTGGGCATCGACTACGACGGGACCGCATCGACGGGCGACGCGAGCGTGAACTACACGCTCCAGGAGTACGCCAACGACGTCGTCTATATCCTGGCCGAGGCGTGCCGCGACCAGGAGCTCCCGATGCCGCACATCATCAGCGAGTCGGGGCGGGCGCTCGTGGCGCACCATGCGCTTCTGCTCCTCAAGGTGATCGACGTCGAGTCGCAGGCGGAGCCGGAGATTCCGCAGCTGACCGACGACGATCACCCGCTGCTGCACGAGATGCTGGCCGACTACCGCGACGTGGCGGCGTCCACGGTGCGGCCGCGGCGGGTGATCGAGGCCTATCACGATGCGATATTCGACAAGGAGCGCGCCCAGGACCTGTTCACGAGCGGCGTGCTGACGCTGCGGGGACGCGCGGCGGCCGAGCGCATCTACTTCGGGACCCTCAACGCGGTGGCGCGCATCGCCGCGATCGACGGGGACCGGTATCGCGAGATCCGGCCGCACATCCAGTCGGTGCTGGTGGACCGGTATTTCGCGAACTTCTCCGTCTTCCAGTCGCTGCCGGACAGCTGGGCGATCGACCAGATCTTTCCCGTCATGCCGATCCACCGATTGAACGAGGAGCCCGTGCGCCGGGGCACGCTGCAGGACGTGACCTGCGACTCGGACGGCAAGATCGACAAGTTCGTGGGTGGCGGGCCGACCCCCGAGGGGGACGGCGGTCGAGCGGGCGGCCGGACGAGCCTCCCGCTGCATCCGATGCGGGAGGACGACTACCTGCTGGGGATCTTTCTGACGGGCGCGTACCAGGAGATCCTCGGCGATCTGCACAACCTGTTCGGCGATACCAACGCCGTGCACATCCAGCTCGCGCCCACCGGGTACGAGATCACGGACCTCGTGCAGGGCGACACCGTAACGGAGGTTCTCACCTCGGTTCAGTACGGGGCCACGGATCTCCTCACCACGTTCCGCCGCAAAGTGACGGCCGCGCAGGGGCTGACGCGCCAGGAGGCGAACACCTTCATCGCCGAGTACGTCGCGGGGTTGGAGGGCTATACGTACCTGGAAGGGGAAGCCGCACGGTAGGCGGGTGTACCGGCCGTTGCTTTTGAGGGGTATGGGGACGCGTCCCCATAGGAAAAAGGAACCCGGGGGCGCGGGGGGCGGAGCCCCCCGAGGCCTGGGAGCGACGAACCCTATTTCGTAGCGAAACGCTTCTCGACGGCGCTCCAATTCACCACGTTCCACCACGAGCCGATGTAGTCGGCGCGGCGGTTCTGGTATTTCAGGTAGTAGGCGTGCTCCCAGACGTCGAGCCCCAGCAGCACGTCGTTCGGCCGCGCGCCGTCCATGAGCGGATTGTCCTGGTTCGGTGTCGACGTGATCGCGAGCTTCCCGCCGCTCCGTACGAGCCAGGCCCATCCCGATCCGAAGCGCCCCAGGCCGGCGGCGGCGAACTGCTCCTTGAATTTCGCGAAGTCACCGAAGCTCGAGCGGACCTCGGCCGCGAGAGTGCCGGATGGCTCGCCCCCCGCCTTGGGGCCCATCAGCGTCCAGAACAGAGAATGATTCCAGTGCCCGCCACCATTGTTGCGCACGGCGGTGCGTACGGCGTCGGGAACGCGTGCGATCCCGGTGCAGATGTCATCGAGGCTCTTCGATGCGAGATCCGGCGCCTTCTCGATCGCGGCGTTGAGATTGGTGACGTAGGTCGCGTGATGCTTGTCGTGATGGATCTGCATCGTCTGCGCGTCGATGAAGGGCTCGAGCGCGTCGGCGGCGTAAGGGAGCGGGGGCAGTGTGAAGGCCATGGAGTCCTCGAAGGATCAGGGAGATGCGGCAGCGTTTCGCGGGACCGTGGTGTCAGAGCGGGGGGCGGGACGGGGCGGCAGCGCGGCGACCCCGCCACCAGCCTATCAGGCCCGGCAAGATCGAGACCAGAATCACGATCGCGATGACGAGCTCGATGTGGCGGGCGACCCCGGGCACGTGGACGCCTAGAAAATAGCCGATGAAGAGCATCGACCAGATCCATGCCGTTCCGCCGAGGATGCTGAAGGCGAGGAAGAGCCGGTAGTCCATGCATCCCGCCCCCGCGACGAGGGGAGCGAACGTCCGGACGATGGGGACGAAACGGCAGAAAACGACGGTAGCCGCCCCGTGACGGACGTAGAACGCGTGGGCGGTCGCGAGGTGGTGCCGCTTGAACAGCAGCGAATCCTCCCGCCGGAAGATGCGCGGTCCGCTGAGGCGACCGATCCAGTAGTTGGTATTGTCACCGGCGATCGCGGCGGCCGTCAGGAGCACGCCGAGCGCGTAGACGTTGAGCGGAAGGCCCTGCGACGCGAGCAGTCCGGCGGTCACGAGCACGGAGTCGCCCGGGAGGAAGAACCCGAAGAAGAGCCCGGTCTCGATGAATACGATCGCCGTGAGTCCGGCGTAGCCCGCGGCGTGAACGAGCGCCGGCGCGTCGAACAGGTGATGCAGGATGTCGGGGAGGGCGGGCATGGCGAGGTAAGGTGCACCTCTCCCGGGTCGGTGTAAATTGCCGGAATGACATCGTCGCGGCTCGCGCGCGTCGTCGTCGTGCTGTTCGAGCCGCAGGATCCGGTCAACATCGCCGCGACGGTGCGCGCGATGGCCAACATGGGGGTCGGCCAGCTGCGGCTCGTACGCCCGGTGGCGCACGACCCGAACCTGATCGAGATCGTCGCGCACGATACCCGTCCAATCGTCGAGCGGATCCGGCAGGCGGACGATATCGACGCGGCGCTCGCCGATTGCGTCGACGTCATCGGCTACACCGCGCGCCGGCGCGCCGCGAAGCGAATCGTGCTCTCTCCGCGCGAGGCGGCGGAGCGCGCGATGGCACGGGCGCAGGACGGGCCGGTCGCTCTGGTATTCGGTCGCGAGGACCATGGGCTGCCGAACGCGGTCCTGGATCGCGCGCACGCGATCGCGACCGTGCCGACGACGGAGCACGCGTCGCTCAACCTCGCGCAGGCGGTGCTGCTGGCGCTGTACGAGATCCACCTCGCCGCCGGCGATGGGACGCGCACGCTGGCGCCGCCGCGCCACGCGGCGCCGCCGGCGACGGCCGAGCAGTACGAGCGGCTCTTCGCCGACGGGGAGCGGGCGCTCCGGGCGCTCGATTTCTTCAAGACGCGCTACCCGGAGCACGTGCTGCGCACGCTCCGGTCGCTGGTCCATCGCGCGGCCCCGGACGCGCGGGAGCTGACTCTCGTGCGCGCCATGGCGATCGAGGTCTTGCGCACGCTGCAGCGCGCGGCCATCATACCGCGCGATGAATGAGCTTGTGAAAAGGTTCACAAGCTCGCGGTGTATCTTCTGCCCCCAGTTACGCGCGATGCTACGATGAGGCAAGGGAAGGGCAGGGTGACGATTCCCGCCGCGATTGTGATCGTCGCGGGACTCGCCACCGCGACAGGGGCCTATCAGGGCGCCACGTCGCAACATCCTGCTGCCGCCACCCCCACCCCCGCCACCCCCGCGTCCGACACCGTCATCACGCACGATCCGGGCTCGCCGACGTGGGGATATAGCGCGGGGTCGTCGCGGCAGGGCTACAGTCCGCCGCAGCCGATCGCCTTCCCGCACCCGAAGCACGTGAAGGGGTTGGGGATGAATTGCGTCTACTGCCACTACGCGGCGTACAAGTCGCCGGATCCGGGGCTGCCGGCGGTTGGGACGTGCATGGGCTGTCATCTCTTCACCTTCACGCTGGCGCAGCGTCCGGAGATCGCGAAGCTGACCGCGTACTGGAACGCCAAGAAGCCGATCCCGTGGGTGCGCATCCATCGGCTCCCCGAGTACGTCCATTTCCCGCACATGCGGCACGTGAACGTGGGGATCACCTGTCAGGCCTGTCATGGCCAGGTCCAGGAGATGTACCGCGTGTATCAGTACTCCTCGCTCAACATGGGGTGGTGCGTGAACTGCCACGTGAACGGCTATACGGCGAACGATGGCGATCGCGCGGCCGGATCGGCCCGCGCGCTGGGCCCGGCGGGCGCATCGTCGCGCGCCAATACGACCCCCCTCACCTTCGTGGCCGCACCGCCCGCCGTCGCGGGGCGCCCGCCTGTCTCGACTCGGTATATCCCGCCGGTCGGGCCGCCGCTCACCGACGAGCGGCATAGCGCGCGCTATGA
>PLLD01000314.1 GCA_003141205.1 Gemmatimonadota bacterium | reverse complement strand
TTTTCCTAGAAACCCCCCGCGCTCGCGCGTGACCCTCGATGGAGGGGTCCGGGAAGGACCCATGAGGCCGCGAGGTTAATCAGCAGCGCCTTGTACGAGGTCAAGCGCGTCGCGGTATAGGAATGGCGCCCAGTATTCGGGCCTCTCCTTCGACCCGCGCGGCTCAAAAAAGCCGACGTCAACAAGTTGCTGCGCCACAATCGCGGCCTCTGCTTCGGGAATATTCCACACACGAGCCAGCGTATCTGCGGACTGTAATGTCTTTTCGCCTCGCAACGCACTGATGCGCTCTTTCAGCCAGGGGTACTCAGCAAAGAGAGTTTGCTCAACACGTGCGCTCGACACCTCGGAAAGTGCTTCCTTGAATGACGCTCGGGCGAACAGTTCCTTGCCTTCGGGTTCAGCATCACCCACCACGACCCTCCTGACCTGGACCTCCCGCAACGAGTTGAGCAAATGAATGAGCTCCCTGGGGGCAGTCTGCTTCGTCCCATCCCGGGTCCGGCTAAGCAGCCAATCAAACGTTTGCAGTTTGCTGGGGCCGATATCGATTTGGCGCGGACACATGCCATAAAAAAAATCCTCTTGGGCCGAGACCGACGCGAGCACGTCGTCACGGGACACGCCGTAGTAGCCGCGGACGGACTCATTCTGAATTGCACGACTGACGACCAGATTGAGGAGGGTCGGTCGATCCCAACGAATCGTTAGTGACCGCGTGATATGGCTAGCTTCACGGAAGCCTGATTGGGTGATGCGGCTCCATACGTCGGTGCGGAGAAATATTTTGAGATGCACGTGGGACAAGCCGAGCATATCGAGATAGACTCGAAACAAGGCCCGCAGTGCTCTCTCTTCTAGCGCGGGGCTTTCAGCGAACGCGACGTCGAGTCGATCGAGCAGGATCCACACGTTCGTTCCCTGAGAGCCTAATATTGAGTCTACCGACGTCAGTAACTGATCGACGGAATAGAATCCTGCTGTTCGTTCCTCCGATGACGGTTCGCGAAATACTATCTTGCCGGTTAAGCCGCTTGGCAGGCCACTGACCGGGTCGACGGTAAGCCCTCCCTCTAACGCACACAGAACTAGGTGCGCACGGACATAATCACGGACTGAGCGCAATAGCCCCGCCAGGCTGCGGTCCTTTTTCCGAAGTCCCTCTCGCTCCAGAACCCGTTTCAATTCGGAGGCTTGCGGACCATCGACACCAAACTCTTCGAGCACGTCGCTCAGTAGCGACAGAAAATAGAGTTTCCACAACCCGCGGAACTGATCCTCGCTGGCTGGTGGGTCGGCCACAATGTCACGAAATGCTGGCGTACCCCGTGGGTTTTCAGCTGTAGTTACGACTACGGATCGTGAGAATAGCTCATCGCGTCGAGCCAACAGCAGCGAGTACAAGGCGCTTTTCCCGGCTCCCTTTGCGCCGTAGACAATGTCGACGCTTCCCGAGAGCAGTCGACGCCATTGGTCCGTCTCGACGAAATACCGTGTTAGATTTTGGCCCTCTTCTTCCGCTACGCGGTGGCCAAAGCTCAGGGCCTGCAAGACTGCGGCACGATCCATCGGGTGCATTCCTCGATGAGGTGCGGACACGCCGAATATAGAGAGCGTAGCTCGTTGGTGTCGATTCAGGTGTCGATGGGCCCCGAATACCCTGGCGTCCGCCCGATTCGAGGCCGGCACGGTCGATGTCGAACGTCCAGCCTGATCGACTGCACCCAAAACTGCACCCAAAGTTACGCCTTTTCCCGCCGTTCTGCGCCGCGCTGCGCCGCATCTTCACTCTGAGCGGCATCTTGCCCCTCGGGGGGCATCTGACTCATAATGCCGGGGTCGCGGGTCCCGCCGGGCCATTCTAACACCGAGCTGCGAAGCCGGTTCCGATGGCCCGCATTGCGTTGCGCGGTCAGGCACGAAACTCTACGATTGAACAGTCGCAAGCCGTCGTAGGTCTCCCAGCCTGTGGGCGCGAATTCAATGTCGATTCAGGTCGTGAAGGTGTTCTCTATCGTGGAAGGAGATATCATCGTAGAAGACGGGTCGAGCTCGGGAAAGATTTGTCGGCCCGGAGACATGATCGGGGCGCTTACGAACTTTCGCTCCAGCGCAGATCCCGCTCCGTGGCAGTTCACGTTAGACATCCGGCTGTCAGACGGGAAAAAGTCGCAGACCGTTCGGATGCCCATCGAACAGTTCGCGTCGAAAGAGCAGGCGGCCAGGTCACGGGATGAGCCGATCAGCTTTGACGCTTTCGAGACGGGCGCGCAGACCCCCAGCCTGCGTCGCTTTTGGCTTTTTCGCGACGCTTTCTATGCCGCCGCGCGGGTTCCGCGAGCAAGCGAAATCGACGAGGTCATTCTCCGCATAAAGGCGCTTCACTTCGAGCGGGATGCGGAATTGCGCCGCCTACGCGAGCAGGTAGCGAACCTCGAGGCAGTGGATCGAGCGACTTCAACAGGCAAAGTGCGGCAACCACTTCCTGACGACGTGAAGTTGCTGGTCTGGACGAGAGACGGGGGCAGATGTGTGAAATGCGGTGCAGCTAAGGACCTTCACTTTGATCACATTATTCCTCTAGCGCGGGGTGGCGGCGATCACGCCGAGAACATTCAGCTGTTATGCCGCGCGTGCAATCTCGGAAAGGGCGCCAGGCTAACCTAACTGGCGCGATGATCGCGGCGGTGACCCTGAGGGAACCCGCGCTGTCTGGCCCGGCTACGCCCTGCGCCAGTTGTGAGAGCCGCCGATCGGCAGCTGGGGTGAACGGTCGGGGTCGTTGGTGTCGATTCTGGTGTCGATTGGGCCCGAAAACTCCGGCATCCGCGCGATGCGAGTCCGGCAAGGTGCGCGCGGATGAGAGGGAAATCCGGCAAGATGCCGGAGTTGCGGGTCACTCGTCGTCGCTTTCCATGCGTGCGCTTTAGTCGGCGCGGCGGCCCGTCCTGACGATGGTCAATCTAGGTGCGCGACCCCGTGCTCTCAAAGGTGCCGCTCGGCGTCGCTGGTGAGCGCGCTGCGCCACAGCCAGGCGATAGGTCCCGCTCCGCAGGAGGTTAGTGCGGTTGGCGAACGGTGCGCTATGGGCCGGGATCCGCACGCCTTTTCGCTCGGGGAGAGTCCGGTGCCGATGCTCGATCCCGATTCCTTCGGGCTCAGGAAGTTCAGCATTCCAGCAACCGGCTCTCTAGTCGGACCACTTCATGGGCCACTCCGCTAGCGAAACGATGCAAACCGACGCAACGCGACGCCAACGGAGTCCCCGTCAGCGCCGCGTTTTCACAGTGGAGTGCAGAGCGGTGCAACCACCCGCAGCGGGTCGTATCGAATGAGCAAACCGCCGCCTTCGGCGAGCGTCGAAAGGCGGAGTCCCGCGCGGGCGCCGGCACGATCAATGACGATGCCCTCGTCACGGCGCAGCGACCCGGTTAAGCCGACGCAGTTGTAACGATTCAGGCGGCAGAGGAATTGGACATTCCATAGTGAAGGTCGGTCTCCCGCGTCCGTGGGGCTTCCACCGCAATGGGTGTGGGGCGCTGGTCTATTGCGGAGTCCGGATCACGGCCTTACCCTATCGCCCATGCGTAAGGGTCCCGTACCAGCTGTGGCACCTGAGCCGAGCGAGCGATGTCGCACCGCGCTGTCGATCGAGACGGTCGACGGGGAGCTTGTCGAACGGATCCGCGCAGGCGACGAGCTGGCGTTCGAGATGCTCTTTCGCCGCTACTCGAGCGCGCTCGGCGACTACGCGACAGCGCTCGTGCGGCGGCGGGCGGTCGCAGAGGAGCTGGTGCACGACGTTCTGCTCCGCGTGTGGCAGCGGCGCGAGAGCTGGGCGCTGCGCGGGAACCTGCGGGCGTACCTGTTCGCCGCGACTCGAAATGCGGTGCTCACGTGGCTCAAGCACCGCCACGTCGAGTGGGAGTGGGAGGAGTACGTGGTGCGCGAGCAAAGAGCACTGACTCTCGACCGATCGGCGAACGGGTGGACCGCCGCCGAAGGCGTCATGTCAGACGAGTGGCAATTCACCAAGAACAGGGACGCTGCGTTGGATCGCGCCGTGGCCACGCTGTCCAAGCGATGTCGCGAGGTGTTTACGCTCCGGTGGCAGCGCGGGATGTCGTACCTCGAGATCGCGACCGTGACAGGGCTCTCTCCCCGGACCGTCGAGAACCACCTGGCGCGGGCGCTCTGCGTCCTGCGCGAGCAGCTCGCGGGGTGGGACGACTGACCCTGGCGTAGGACCGAGTTAGGGGATTTCCAAAAGTGGGTCGTCGTTCATCATGTGACCAGAACGACGACGCGATGTGACGGGGGGATGGATCGCCCCGCGAGCGGGGTGCGGTGAGCGAGACCGACGACCTCGATCCGCTCGCGCTCGACCGGTACGTCGCCGGCGCCGCATCACCAGCGGAGAGTGCGGCAGTCGAGCGGTGGCTCGCCGGCGATCCCAACCGGCAGGTCGTGGCCGACGCCCTCGCCCGGGCACGCGATAGAGCCCGACGCACGTTAGAGCCAGAGGAGACGACGGTCGATGAGCGGTGGGCGCGCATGGCCAGCGACGCTGCCCTCGGCACGACCCGCCACGCAGCGGGAGCGCCCGTGACCGGCGGGACCCGGATGCTCGCGCTCGTCATCCCTGCCGCCTCGGCGCGTTCCTTGTGGCGGCCCCGTGGAAGTGGTGCGTGGATGACTGGAGCGGCTGCCGCGGTGGTGGTCGCCATCGGTGCGACGCTCGTCGTCGCGCGGACACCGTGGACGGACCGGAGCGCAGGGACCGCGTGGACGACGTACGCGGCCGCCGCCGGCGAGCGTGCATCGGTGATGCTCCCGGACGGCACGCGGGTGCGGCTGGCGCCAGCGACGACGCTGTCGGTGCCGACGGAGTATGCCCATGGGCTGAGGACGGTCCGGCTCGACGGGGAAGCGTATTTCGCAGTCACACACGACGCCGCTCACCCGTTCGCGGTCCGTGCCGGCAATACGGTCGTAACGGATGTGGGGACCACGTTCGATGTGCGGGCATACGGGGTCGATCACGGGGTGCGTGTGGCCGTCGCCGAAGGGCGGGTCGATGTGCGCCGAGCAGCGACGCTATCGGCACCGCGGGCGGCACATGATGCCTTGGGTGCGGGGGACGTCGCCTCCGTGTCCGATACGAGGATCGCGATCGCGCACGACGCAAACGTCGCTGCGCTGACCGCATGGACGGATGGCCATCTGGTATTCCGGAGCGCGCCGGTGCCGGAGATGCTGGCCGATCTCGGCCGCTGGTACGACCTCAACGTGACGTTGACCGACTCGTCGCTCGCGGGGCAGCGTGTCACGGCCACCTTCGGGACGGAGCCGGTGGACAGTCTAGCCGCAGAGTTGGGTGTCGTGCTCAACGCCCATGTGGTCCGACGTGGGCGGACGCTAACGATTTCGGCGCCCGCTCGTGAGCCCGCAGGGCGTGCCCTCCCCTCATCATGATGCTGGAGAGTCAGGCGATGCTTGTCCGCCAAGGAATTGCGGTAGTGGTGGGCTGGGCCTTATGCACATTCGTGGTGCCGACTGTGCTTCGCGCTCAGGGTGCGGGGGAGCCGGTGCAGCTCGCGTTGGCGGATCGGGGACCGCAGTTCTTCACCGTCCCGGCAGCCCACGCCGCCCGCGTCGATGCGCGGAATGCGGCTGTATTGCAGCGGCGGATCTCGCTCGCGCTCCACGACGTGCCGTTGCGCGAGGCGCTGGACGCGGTAGCGCAGCGGGCGGGGCTGGCCATCAGCTATCGGGACGATGTTCTGCCGGCCGGCGCGCGCGTGACGCTCGAGGCCGCGAACATCTCGGTAGTGGCAGCACTCACCGTGGTGTTATTGGATGTGGGGGTGGACGTTCAGCTCACCAGCGGCGAAAAGCTGGCGCTGGTGCGGCGGAACGGCGTGCCGAGCGTAGCCGCCGCAAGCCGACAAACTGGCGGCACCATCACCGGCCACGTGACGGACGGCGCGCTCAAGGCGCCGCTGTCCGACGTGACGGTTCGGGTCGAGGGGACGGCCCTCCGCACCACTGCCAACGCAGACGGGAAGTACACAATCGCCGGCGTCGCGCCCGGGACCTTTCACGTGACAGCACGGCGCGTGGGGTATCAGCCGCTCACCAAGGACGTCACCGTCGTCGCGGACGCGGAGGTGACGCTCGACTTCGCTCTGGTCGCAGCCCCCACCAGGCTCGACGAGGTCGTGACAACGGCAGTTGGCGAACAGCGGCGGTACGAAGTCGGGAA
>PLLD01000301.1 GCA_003141205.1 Gemmatimonadota bacterium | reverse complement strand
CAGCGATACCCCTTGAGCGCCGCTGCGATCGCGAGGCCGATCCCGGTGTTGCCGCTCGTGCCCTCGACGATCGTCCCGCCGGGCTTGAGCGCCCCCTCGCGCTCCGCCCGCTCGATGATCGGGAGACCGATCCGGTCCTTGACCGACCCGCCGGGATTGAAGAACTCCGCCTTGGCATACACCGGGGTCCGTATCCCGCGCGTGACGCGCGTGAGGTGGATGAGCGGCGTCCACCCGATCGTCTCGAGGACACTCTCGTACGGCTTCGGATTGCGCGGCGCCATCGCGGCGAATAATAGACAGCCGCTGGGGCAGTCGCTAACCTGCCCATTCAGGGTGGCAGCCGTTGCGAGGCCGGACCGGCCGACGCAATCTCCTCGTCCTTTCCCGCTTCTCGAGGCGATCGTCCGTGCGCTATCCGCTTCTCTCCACGCGCCTCGCCACTGCCTGCGTGGCTTTTGCGATCTCTCCGCCCCCGCTCTCGGCGCAGGACGCCCCCCTCTTCACGATCGAACAGGTCCTGAGCGTCCCCTTTCCGAGTGCGCTCGCGGCGTCGAGCCAGGGTGGGGTCGCGTGGGCCTTCGATAGCGTGGGCGCGCGTAACGTGTGGGTCGCGCTTCCCCCGGCGTACGCCGCGCGGCGCCTCACCCCATATGCGACCGATGATGGCCAGGCGATCACTAGCGTGCAGTGGTCCCCCGACGGTCGCACCATCGTCTACATTCGCGGCGGGGATCCCAACGGGCACGAGGAGATCCCCAATCCCTCGCTCATTCCCGAGGGAGTCCATGAAGAAGTGTGGATCGTTCCGGCGACGGGGGGCGCGCCGCGGCGATTGGGCGAAGGCACAGGTCCGTCGGTGGCTCCCGGCTCGGGACCTGGCGCGGGGCACGTGGCGTTCGTGCAAAAAGGAGAGATCTGGTGGGCGCCCACGGGCGGCGTCGCGAAAGCGGAGCAGCTCACCCATATCCGGGGGAAGGCACGCTCGCTCCGCTGGTCGCCGGACGGGACGAAGCTCGCGTTCGTGAGTGCGCGCGGAGACCACGCGTTCGTTGGCGTCTACGATGTCGCCACCCGAGAGCTGCGATATCTCGCGCCAAGCGTGGACAATGACGACGACCCCACCTGGTCCCCGGACGGAATGCGCGTGGCCTTCGTGCGCCAGCCTGCGGTCACACGAGCCGCAGTCTTCGGCGCTCGGCGCACCGGGCAGCCCTGGTCGATCTGGGTCGCGGAAGCGGCCACCGGGGAAGGGCAGGCGATATGGACCGCGCCCGCGGGCCCCGGGAGCGTCTTCGACGGATTCGATGACTTTGACGATGTCGGCATCGACGACATCCTGTGGGGGAAGGGAGACGTGCTGATCGTGCCGTGGGAGCGGGATGGCTGGCTGCATCTCTATCGCATCCCGGTTCGCGGCGGGGACGCGACCTTGCTCACGCCCGGCGCGTTCGAGGTCATGCAGGCCACCTTGACGCCCGATCGCGGCGCGATCCTGTTCGCAAGCAACCAGGGGGACGACCAGCGCCGGCATATCTGGCGGCTACCCGTCGATGGCGACGCGAGCGCGGCGACCGCGGTCACGAGTGGCGACGGAATCGAGTGGGCACCGATGCCGCTCGCTCCCGATGGTGGGACCATTGCGGTCCTGCGCTCCGACGCACGCACGCCGGCACGGCCCGCGCTCGTTCACGCACCCGGCGGCGCGTCTCCGCGCGATCTGACCGTACGGCCCGCCACATTCCCGGCGAGTGCGCTCGTGAATCCCGAGCCCGTGACATTCACGGCCGCTGACGGAATGGCGTTACACGGACAACTGTTCCATCCGCCGCATCCGCGACCGGGGGAACGGCTGCCGGCGATCGTGTTCTTTCATGGCGGGTCGCGGCGCCAGATGCTGCTCGGCTTTCATTACATGTCCTACTACAACAACGCCTACGCGATGAATCAGTATCTCGCGAGCCTGGGCTACCTCGTGCTGTCGGTGAATTACCGCAGCGGCATTGGGTATGGCATGCCCTTCCGCGAGGCGCTCGCGTACGGGGCGACGGGCGCCAGCGAATTCAACGATGTCCAGGGAGCCGGGCTGTACCTGCGGACCCGAAGCGATGTCGATCCCGCGCGGATCGGGCTGTGGGGTGGATCCTACGGCGGGTACCTGACCGCACTCGGTCTCGCACGGGCATCGGATCTCTTTGCCGCCGGCGTCGACCTGCACGGCGTGCACGACTGGAACCTCGAGTTCGACGCCCTCATTCCCGGCTGGGACACGGCCAAGGATCTGCTCGCGCGGCACGTCGCCTTCCGGTCATCGCCCCTGGCCGACGTCGCGACGTGGCGCTCGCCGGTGCTGCTGATTCAGGGGGACGACGACCGCAACGTCCAGTTCTCGCAGACGGTGCAGCTCACGGAAGACCTGCGCGCACACGGCGTACACGTGGAGACCTTGGTTTTTCCCGACGAAGTCCACGATTTCCTGCTGCACGCGCACTGGGTGGCGGTGTACAAGGCCGCGGCCGACTTCTTCGCGCGGATGCTCGTGTCGCACGCGCCTTAGGCGGCACTCCCCACGGCGGCCGCGACGGCGCCGATATCGGCGGGTGTCGTGCGGCAACAGCCGCCGATAGCGCTCGCGCCCGCCGCGATCCATTCCGCGGCGAGGTCGCCGATCCGCGGCTGGGACGGACCATCGATCCATGCGCGCCGCGCGCTGTCCCACACATCTCCGGCGTTCGGATAGACGACGATCGGCTTCCGCGTCCCTCGGCGCATCTCTCCCGCCAGCTGAGTCACGAGCCCGGGGGCGACGCAGTTGACCCCGACGGCGAGGATCTGCGGCTCCGCGTCGAGCTCCGCCGCACAGTCGGCGATCGGCTCACCGTGCGCTGTATGGGTGCCATCCCGCGCGGTGAAGGTGATCCAGGCCGTGGCGGCGGGGGTCTCGCGTAGCACCCGAATGAGCGCCCGGGCTTCGTCGAGAGACGGGATCGTTTCGCACGCGAGGAGGTCGGGTCCAGTGCCGATCAGCACCGCCAAACGGTGGCGGTGAAAGTCGGCGAGAGCGTCGACGGTACGTTCGTAGTCGCCGTGATACTCCGATCCGTCGTGCAGCATGGCGCCGTATGGCCCTACGGAAGCGGCGACGAGAAGCCCCGCCGCACCCGCCCCTCGTTCACGCTGGATCCGCGAGCGCGCCGAATCCGCGAGCGCGACGGCATGGCGCAGCACTGCGGTCGTCGTCCCGGCATCGAATCCGCGGGCGGCCATCCCCTCGTACGTCACCTGATAACTCGCCGTGATCGCGATCTCGGCGCCCGCGGCATAGTAGTCGTAGTGCACGCGCTCGATGGCATCAGGGTCGTCGAGCAGGACCCGGGCCGACCAGAGCGGGTCCGAGAGATCGTGCCCGCGCCGAGCGAGCTCGGTCGCCAGCCCGCCATCGAGAACCAGAGGATGCTCCGCGCAGCGCTCGGCGAATGCGTGCGCGCTCAACACGAGCCGGTCACCCGGCGAGCTGCCTGCGTTCCAGCCGCCTCGCCTCGGTATCGAGCCGGCGCAGTGCAGCGAGCTTGTCCGTCTGCCCCAGCTTCGCCCGGGCCACGGCGTCCTTCAGGACGCGAATCGTCTCGTCGTACACGGGGAGCGGGACCGGGTAGGGATGGCCGTCCTTCCCGCCGTGCGCTAAGGAGTACCGCGCCGGATCGGTGAAGCGCGCCGGTGCGCCGTGAACGACTTCGGCCACGAGCGACAGCGCGAATACGGTGCGCGCGCCCACCCCCGGCGTAAGCAGGAGATCGGTGAAGTCGACCGGGCCACGCTCGTATGCGGCGATGAGCGCGCTCCGCAGTCGGCCCGGAACGACATCTTCCGGGCGCACGTCGTGGTGGAAGGGAAGCTCGAGCACCGCCTCTCGGCGCGGGCGTGCGATCGTGGGATGCCGCGCGAGCTCGCGGATGACCGACTCCGGCCCTGCACGGACCAGCGCGACCTGCGCCGCGCGAGCCGGGGCCGCGCGACGATCGGTGAGGTTCACGATCGCCGCGGCGCCTGGCCGGCCATCGATCGCGGCGTGCGGCTCCTCGACGAAGCTGGTGAGCCCTTCCGCGAGCCAGTGATAGCGGCGAGCCTCGCGGCGCTCGGCGTTCATCCCCTGCTGGACGATCGCCCACTTCCCGTCATCGGCAAGGATGAATCCGTGCAGGTAGATGTCGTAGCCGTCCTGGATCGCGGTGCTGTCGATCTTGGCGACAAGGCGGCTCGTGCGCGTCAGGGTCGGGGCATCGAGCCCGACGCGATCGCTGTCCGCGGTCAGCTCGGCCGGCGTCTGCCGCGAGCGATTCCCGCGTCCCCCGCAGACGTGCAAGCCAAGCTCCCACTGGACGGGGGCGAGGCCGCGCTTGAGCGCGCCGAGCACCGACGTAGTGATCCCCGAGGAGTGCCAGTCCATCCCCATGACGGCGCCGAAGGATTGGAACCACTGCGGGTGCGCGAGTCGACGGAGATACTCATCACGACCGTACTGCAGCACGATCGCCTCCGTGATGACGCGACCGAGCGCGGCCATGCGCGTCGACAGCCACGCGGGGACGTTGCCGTAGTGCAGGGGAAGGACGGCGGTGCCGGTGCGGCCCATGCTCTCATGCTAGCCGGTGCATCACGCGCTCGCCTTCCCCTCCCGCGCCTCCGCCGCCAACGACGCGAGAAGATTGAGCGCGTCGAGCGGGGTCAGCAGATTCGGATCGACCGCTTTAAGCCGCTCGACCACGGGATGCGGGATCGCCTGCGCCGCACCGAAAAATCCCAGCTGATTCGTGTCGCGACTCGCAGCGCGCCGAGCGCGGCCGGGCGAACCGGCATCGAGCGCCGCGGCCATTTCCTTCCCTTCTCCCTCGAGAAGTCGGAGCACCGCTCGCGCCCGGTCGAGCACGGGAGCCGGCAAGCCCGCGAGCCGTCCGACCTCGATCCCATACGAGCGATCGGCACCACCCGGCTCGATCCGATGCAGGAACAGCACCTGATCCCCCACTTCCCGCACCACCACGTTGTAGTTCCGGAGAGCCGGCAACTCATCGGCCAGCTGCGTCAGCTCGTGGTAATGCGTCGCGAACACCGTCTTGCACCCCAGAACCGAATGCAGATGCTCGGTGACGGCCCACGCGATCGACACGCCATCGTACGTCGAGGTCCCGCGGCCGATCTCATCGAGCAGCACCAGGCTCCGCCCCGTCGCGGTGTGCAGGATCGCGCTCGTCTCCGCCATCTCGACCATGAAGGTCGATTGCCCGCGCACGAGATTGTCGCTCGCACCGACGCGCGTAAAAAGCCGGTCGACGACGCCGATGCGCGCGGACGTCGCCGGGACGAAGCTCCCCGCTTGCGCCATGAGCACGATGAGACCGATCTGGCGCAGATAGGTCGACTTCCCCGCCATGTTCGGACCGGTGAGGATGATCACGCGCGCCGCATCGATCAGCCGGAGATCGTTGGGGATGAACTTCTCCCGCGGCATCATCCGCTCGACGACGGGATGCCGCCCCCCCACGATCTCGAGCCCGAAGTCGTCAGTCACGACCGGACGCACGTACCGCTCCCGCTCGGCGACCTCCGCGAACGTCGCCAGGACATCGAGCTCCGCGATCACGCGCGCGGCGCATTGGATGCGCGCGACCTCGCGCGCGACCTCGACGCGCAGCCCCTCGAACAACTCGCGCTCCCGCGCCTCGATCCGCTCCGCGGCGCTCAGAACGCGCTCCTCATACTCCTTGAGGGCGGGCGTCACATACCGCTCCGCCCCCGTTAGCGTCTGGCGCCGCTGGTAATCGGCGGGGATGGACGCGCGGTGCGCGTTGGTGACTTCGATGAAGTAGCCGAAGACCCGATTGTAGCCGACCTTGAGCGACGGGATCCCCGTCCGCGTGCGCTCGGCCGCCTGAACCTCCGCGATCCTTTCCTTGCCACCATCCCGGAGGGCACGCAGCTCGTCGAGCTCCGCATCCACCCCCGCCGCGACCGTCGCGTCGTCCCCGATCGTCAGGGGTGGCCGCGCGACGATCGTCCGCGTGATCGCGGCACCCACCGACCCGCAGGCATCCCACGTCGCCATGAGCCCGGCGAGTGCGCCAGCGCCCTGCATTCCCTCGACCGCGCCCGCCACCGCCGGAAGCCGGCCGATGGAGTCACCGAGCGCGCGCAGCTCCCGCGGACCCGCGCGCCCTGAGGCGACCTTCCCCGCGAGTCGCTCGAGATCGCGCACGCCGTCCAGCGCCTCGCGCAGCGTCGCGCGCGTGACGGAGTCCGCGACCAGAGCGGCCACGCGATCGAGCCGCTCCTCGATCCGCGCCCGATCGACGAGCGGGGCCAGCAACCAGCCGCGAAGGAGTCGCGCCCCCATCGGCGTCAGCGTCCGGTCGAGGACGTGAACCAGCGTCCCTTCGCCGGCGATCGCGCCCGCCCCGCCGCGCAAGGATTCGAGCAGCTCCAGGTTGCGCCGCGTCATTTCGTCCAGGGGCAGCGTGACCCCGGACCCTTCGACGACCGGACGCATGAGGTGCGGGATCCCGGCGGGCTGCAGCTCGCGCAGGTACCGGAGCAGCGCTCCCGCGGCGCCGATGGCGAGCGTGTCGTGCTCCCCAAGGCCGAACCCTTCGAGCGACTGCACCTCGAAGTGCCGCGCCAGATCCTCCCGCGCGAGCGCGGGATCGAACTCCCACCCCTCGCGCTCGGTCAGCAAGGCGCCCTCGGGGATCCCCCGTCCCCCTCCCGCCTCGGCGGTCCCGCGCGCCACGACCACCTCCCGGGGGGCGAAGCGCGCGAGCGCCGCCTCGGCATCGGCCGGCGCCGTCGTCGCCAGCCGGCACTCCCCGGTCGAGAGATCGACGACCGCGATCCCGACCGCATCGGGACCGGCGCGGAGAGCGCAGAGGAAATTGTTGCGCGCGCCATCGAGGAGGTCGTCGGCGAAGGCGGCGCCCGGCGTGATCGTCTCCGTCACTTCGCGGCGCACGATCGCCCCCGCCTTCGTCAGCTTGGGATCCTCGACCTGGTCGCAGACCGAGACGCGGAATCCCTGCGCGACGAGGCGCCGGATGTAGTCGCCGGCCGCCTTGACCGGCACGCCGGCAAGCGGGACTTCGGCGGCCCCCCCGTTATTCCGGGCGGTCAGCGTGAGGCCGAGCGCGCGGGACCCCACCTCCGCATCCTCGTAGAACATCTCGTAGAACTCGCCCATCCGGAACAACAGGATCGCGTTCCCGTGCCGCGCCTTGATCTCGCGGTACTGCTGCATGAGGGGCGTCTCGGACATCGAGAGAGAAGATAATTAGAGCGGCGAGAGGAGAGAGCGCGTCACTCTCCTTTCACCGCTCTCCTCTCTACCTTCCGCCTCCATGAGGCCGACCCGCGCCGCCTGGACCACCCTCGCCGTCCTCACGTTCGTCAACCTGCTCAACTACGTCGACCGGCTCGTCGTCCCCGCTGTCGGCGAGAGCATCAAACATTCCGAGTTGCACACGACCGATGCGCAGTTCGGGGCCCTCGCGAGCGCGTTTCTCGTGGTGTACATGTGCACCGCGCCGTTCTTCGGCGCCCTCGGCGACCGGCCCGGACGGACGCGCGTGATTGGGGCCGGGGTCGCCGTGTGGAGCGCGGCCACGGCGCTTGCCGGGCTCGCCGGCAGCTATGCGATGCTGCTCGTCGCGCGCGCCACCGTCGGGATCGGCGAAGCCGCCTACGCCGCACTCGCGCCGGCCATCCTGGCGGATGCGTTCCCCGAGCGACTGCGCGGGCGCATCTTCGCGATCTTCTACGCGGCGATCCCGGTCGGCTCGGCGCTGGGCTACCTCGTCGGCGGACTCATGGACCGTCACTTTGGCTGGCGCGCCGCGTTCTTCGTCGCGGGAGCGCCCGGCTTGGTGCTCGCCATCGCGACCGCCGCGCTCCGCGATCCCCGGATCGGGGAGAGCGACACCGCCGCCGAGCCCGCGACGCCGGTTCCGGCGGGCTTCCGCGCCTATGGACTGCTCACCCGGAACGCGCCCTACCTCCTGACCGTCCTCGGATACGCGGCCTACACCTTCGCCCTGGGCGGGATCGCGGTGTGGATGCCGACTTTTCTCATTCGCGTGCGCGGGGTCGCAGCGGTCGCGGCCAATACGCAGCTCGGCCTCGTGCTCGTCGTCACCGGCTTCGTCGGCACGTTCGCGGGCGGATGGCTGGCCGACCTGCTGCGCCGCCGCACCCGACAGGCGGGACTTTGGGTGTCCGGGGTCGCGACCCTGATCGGCGCCCCCCTCGCTTACATCGCACTCACGGTCCCTGGCGCCCACGCGTATTGGGGAGCGCTCATCGCCGCCGAAGTTCTGCTCTTCATCTCCACCGGTCCCATCAACGCCGCCATCGTGTCCGACGTCCCTGCGGCCGCACGAGCGGCCGCGATGGCCGCATCCATTCTCGCCATTCACACCCTGGGCGACGTCCCCTCCCCCTGGCTCATTGGCGTGATCTCCGACGCGTCCTCCCTCTCCATCGCGGTCCGGATCATTCCGGTGGCGATCGGCATCGCCGGCCTCGTGTGGGTGTACGCCGCCTGGCGCGGCGAGCACCCGAGGGAGCGGGTTAGGGCTCGGCCGCGGTAACGAACCCGGCGAGGCCATGCGCAGCCAGCTCCGTGCGCTCCGCGACCGCCTGCGCCTCGGTGCGGTATCGACCGATGCGCACCCGGTACAACGGCTGCGTCCCGACGACCCGCGCATCGTAGCCCCGCGCCGCAAGCTTGTGGCTTAGCGAGTCCGCCTCCGCGCGGGTCTTGAGCGCTGCGACCTGTACGGTGAACCCCCCGCGCGCGACCGATGGCGCCGATGGCTTCGCCGGGGCAGGCTTGTGCGTGACGGGAGTCGACGGCGCCGGTTGCGTGACCGGCACCGGCTTGTGCACGACAGCGGCCGGCGGTTTGGGCCGGACGGAGTCGACAACGTGCGGTACATGCGTGACGGGCGGCGCGGCGGCGGGCGGC
>PLLD01000256.1 GCA_003141205.1 Gemmatimonadota bacterium | reverse complement strand
GCACGGGGAGCGTATTGGCCCCTTCGTCGTCCGCACACAGAACGATCTGGCGGGCCGGCTGGAGGAACGTGGTAAAGGCGGCGCGAATGTCCGCGAGCCCTGTGTAGATGTCGAGGTGGTCGGCCTCCACGTTCGTGACGACCGCCACGGTCGGAGCCAACGCGAGGAATGACCTGTCGTACTCATCGGCTTCGACCACGAAGACATCGGTCCCGCCGAATCGCAGGTTCCCTTCCCACGCGCCCACGCGCCCCCCGGCTACGCCGGTCGGAGACCGTCCCGCCGCCGTCAGGGCCTCGGTCGCCATCACGGTGGTTGTGGTCTTGCCGTGCGTGCCCGCCACGGCCACGAGCTCGCGCCCCGCGACGACCTCTGCCAGCGCCTCCGCGCGCCGCACGACGGGGAGACCGAGGGTGCGCGCCCGAACGACCTCCGGGAGCTCAGGGGGGACCGCGGAGCTCACCACGACGCCGCGCGCGCCGTCGAGGTGTGCGGGATCATGCCCGCGAGCCACCGCAATCCCTATCCGTTCCAGATCGCCCACCCGCTCCGGGTTCATGTCGCATCCGGTCACCGCCGCCCCGCGCCGCGCACACAGCTCCGCCAGGCCACTCATCCCCGCGCCCGCGATCCCGATGAAGTGCAGCGGGCGTCGGTCCGAGGCGTCGAGGAGCGGCATGATGGCGCGGTGAATATAGACCACAGCGATGCTCGCCCTCAAGAGTGAAATTGAATGAACGACAACAGGTTAAGTATCCGCTGGGCAATATCCTCCGCGGCTCGGGGACGCCCCCGCGCGACGGCTCCGCTCGCCAGCCGGCGCCGGATCTCGGGCGCACGCATGACCTCGATTGCCAGGCGGTCCAACGCGTCGGTGGTCAGTGCATCCTGGGGAACATGCACCGCCGCTCCGGCCGCCGCGAGCGCGCGAGCGTTCGCGCTCTGATGATCCGCGGCCGCGCTCGGTAGCGGGACCAGGATCATGGGTAGTCCCCACGCGCATAACTCGGCCGTCGTCATCGCCCCCGCCCGCGCGAGGGCGACGTCGGTGGCCGCGTACGCGTCGGCGATCGGTGACAGATAGGGTACGACGCGCACGTGCGTCCCGTCCCGTGCCGCAAAGCGATCGTACTGTCCGCGGCCGGTCGCCCAGATGAGAAAGATCCCGTCGGGCAGCCCGCGCTCCAGCCACGCGTCGATGACTACGTTGATCCCGCGGGCCCCCTGACTGCCCCCGACGATGAGCAGCACGCACGCGTCGGCTGGGGGCACGCGCCACGCCGCGCGCGCGGCAGCACGGTCGGGACGCGGGTCCGGGGGCGGCTCGATCGGATTGCCGGTGTCGACCAGCACCGTCTCCTTCCCCCGCCGAACGACGCGCGCCGCCTCCGGGTACCCGAGATAGCATTCGCGCGAAAAGCGCGCGAAGCGGCGCGCGGTAAGTCCCGGGAAGCTGTCGGCGATCTGTTGGACGATCGGGATCCGATGCGCTACTGCGTAGGCGAGCGTCAACCCGGAGGCGTATCCCCCCGTCCCGACGACGAGCCGGGGTGCGGTCCGCCGGACGAGCGCCCCCAGGGCGCCCCACGCGCGGGCCGCGCCGCGCACCGTCCTCCAATTCTCCCAGATGCGCGGGCGATAGAGCGGGTGCAGATCGAGCAGCTCGTATGGGTACGGGTACCGCGGAAGAACGTCCCGCTCGACGCCCCGCCGCGCGCCGACGAAAAACGCCCCCACACTTGGCTGCAGTCGCACCAGCGCCTGCGCGATGGCAAGTCCGGGATAGAGGTGCCCTCCGGTGCCCCCGCCCGCGAATATCACCGTCGCACCCGCGGTCGCACCCGCGGTCGCACCCGCGGCGCCTGGCGCCGCTGCCGCACGACGTTCGTCGGGCGCGGGCGTCACCCGGGCGCGAGCCCGGTGGCGGGGAGCGCGGCATGCGCGAGCGGATCCGTCGCCCCGGCCGCGAGCACGCGCTCCCGCCGGCTTCCGATGTTCACCAGAATGCCGGTCATGACCAGCGAGAGCATCAGGTTCGATCGGCCGTACGAGATGAAGGGCAAGGTCAGCCCCGTCGTCGGCAGCAGCCCAATGACGACGCCGATATGCAGGTACGCGTTGATCAGCGTCGCGGTCGTGATTCCGACGGCCACGAGTCGCTGGAAGGGGCTCCGGGCGGATTTCGCAATCCGAAACCCGAGGAATCCGTACAGCGCGAACGCGAGGATGAGGAGAGCGAGCCCGACGAAGCCCCATTCTTCCCCGATATTGCTCGCGATGAAATCGTTGAACGGAAAGGGCAAAAACCCGTATTGCTGCCACCCGCGCCCGAATCCGACCCCCAGGAACCCCCCGGATCCGACCGCGATCAGGGACTGCTTGAGCTGATACCCGACCTGCGCCGGCGCCCGCCCCGGATCCAGGAAGGAGGCCATCCGCAGGACGACGTACTGCAGATGCTCCGCTGCATGCCAGAATACCGGTATCGCGAGCGCGCCCAGCGCGATGAAATGCCCGATCCGGACCCCTCCCGCAAACAGGATCGTCGCCGTGAGCAATGTGTACATCATCGCGGTGGACAGGTCCGGCTCGAGCGCCGCGAGAACATCGAGGGCGCCGATCACGGCGACGAAAGGGAGCACGCCCTTCGTCAGCCCGCGTATCGCCGCCCCCTTGTGCACGACGAGCATCGACGTCCAGATGACGACGGCGAGCTTGCCCAGCTCCGACGGCTGCATCGACCGCCCGAGCAGAAAGCGGCGCGACCCGTGGATGCGCGGCGCAATCGATTGCGTGAAGGGCAGGATCGTGAGGAGCATGAGCGCGAGCGTCACGAGCATGACCGGCCACGCCCATTTGTACCAGCGCTCGGCGTCGACCTTCGCCGCGACGGCGAAGCAGGCGATGCCCGCGACGATGCCGGCGAGCTGCCGGAGCAGATAGAGCGCGCTTCCCTTCCCCGCCTCGACCGCGACGACGGCGCTGGCGCTATAGAGGACGGCCAGGCCGAAGGCGACCAGCACCGCCGTTACGAGCACCAGCGCCCGGCCGGATGGACCGATGCGCCAGCGCTCGCGAACGCGGCGATCAGCCGCCTGCCGCCAGTCGGGCGAAGGTGCTGCCGCGCTCAGCATAGTTGCGGAACATGTCAAAACTCGAGCACGCCGGCGAGAGGAGCACCGCATCCCCGGGCCCGACGAGAGCGTGCGCGCGGGCCATCACGGCCTCGAAGCTGGAGCCGAGCCGCTCGAGGGGCACCAGCCCGCCCAGGTCCCGCTCGATCAACGGCGCAGCCTCTCCATACGCGATCACCCGCTTGCCAACACGGGCCAACGGCTCGGCCAGCGCGGTATACGGCTCACCCTTGTGGCGCCCCCCGAGGAGAACCACCGTGGGGCGGGTCATCCCGCGAATCGCCACGAGAGCCGAGCTCACATTCGTCGCCTTGGAATCGTCGATCCAGATGACCCCGCCGAATTCCCCCACGACCTCGAGCCGGTGCGGCAACGCGCGCATCGAGCGCAGACCCGCCGCAATGCGGGACCGCATCGCCGGGGTCTCGTGGGCCGCGTCCGCGCGCGTGACGGCGAGCGCCGCCGCAAGGGCGTTCGCGACGTTATGATCGCCCAGCAGAGGGAGCTCCGAGCGCGCCAGCAGCGGCGTGCCCTCCAGCATTAACGTCGCGCGCTCGGCGTCGTATGCGGCATCGGCGGCCCCGCCGACCAGCGAGAATCGGACGTGGCGTCCGCGTGCCCCGGCGGCCAGGGCGCTCGCGGCGGCGTCATCGGCGTTGTCGACCCAGATCGATCGGTCGCCGGCGTTCGCGTACAGACGCCCCTTGTCCGCGTAGTAGCTGGCGGCCGACGCATAGCGGTCGAGATGATCCGGGCTGAGGTTCGTCAGCACCCCCACCGCGGGATCGAGGCTCGGCGTGTCGTGCAGCTGAAAGGAGGAGAGCTCCAGCGCGACCCATTGCGGCGGAGTCGGGCGCAGCGCGATCTCCGCGAGGGGCAGGCCGATATTCCCCGCCGCGATCGCATCGTAGCCCAGCGCGCCGAACAGGTGCGCGACGAGCGCCGTCGTCGTCGATTTACCATTTGTGCCCGTGATCGCGACGTACCGCAGGCCGGGCAGATACGCCAGCGCCACTTCGACCTCGCTCACGACCGGGACCGCCGCCGCCCGCGCCGCCTGAACCGGCGCTGCCGTGGGAGGAACGCCCGGACTCACGACCGCCGTCCGCGCGCGTCCGATGCGCGACAGGTCATGCCGCCCCGTGTCGACCGCCACGCCGAGCGCCCGCAGCTCTTCCGCCGCCTGGACCAGCCCGGCGGTCGCACCCGAGTCGGAGGCGTAGACGCGCTGTCCCTCGCGCGCGAGAAGAGCGGCGACCGATCGACCGCTCGCGCCCAGCCCGATCACGGCCGTTTCCCCGGCCATTTCCCCGGCCGTTTCCCCGGCCGCCGCGATCACCGGAGCTTGAGCGTGCTCAGCGCCAGCGTCGCCAACAGGATGCCGACCACCCAGAAGCGCACGACCACCAACGGCTCCGGCCAGCCGCGGAGCTCGAAATGATGGTGGAGCGGCGCACGCAAAAAGACACGATGCGCCTGCGCGTAAGCCACGCCGTACCGCCGGCGCCGAAATTTGAAGACGGTGCGTTGGATGATGACCGATAGCGTCTCGGCCACAAAGACCCCACCGATGAGAACCAGGAGAAATTCCGACTTCAGGAGAATGGCCGTCGCGCCCAACGCTCCCCCGAGCGCGAGGGACCCGGTGTCCCCCATGAACACCTGGGCGGGATGCGAGTTGTACCAGAGGAACCCCAGCGATGCGCCGAAGACCGCGGCGCAGAAGACGGCCAGCTCCCCGGCTCCACGGAGATAGTAGATCTGCAGGTAGGTGCTCGTATCCACACGCCCGATCACGTAGGCGAACAGCGCAAATGTCACGGCGGCGATGGCCGTCAGCCCGGCCGCGAGGCCATCGAGCCCATCGGTGAGATTCACGGCGTTGCTCACCCCGGTCAGCACGAAGGTCACGAAGGGGACGTACAGCCACGCGAGCCACCCGACCGCAGGAATGACCAGGACGTACTTGAAGAACGGCAGCGTGGTCGAGGCTCCGGGGAGGGTCGAGATGGGATCGCGCCAGAGGTACAGCCCCAACGCCACCCCGATGATGACCTGCCCGGCCAGCTTGTAGCGCTCGACCAGGCCCCGATTCTTCTCTCCCCGTCGCTTCTGTTCGAGCTTGAGGTAGTCGTCCAGAAAGCCGATCGCTCCCATCCAGGCCATCACGATCACCGCGATCACCACGTAGCGGTTACTCAGCCGGGTCCAGAGCAGCGTCGGAATGATCGTCGCCGCGAGGATGATGAGTCCCCCCATGGTCGGCGTCTGCTGTTTCGATTGGTGTGAGTCGGGAGTGCCCTCGCGCACGCCCTGATGAACCGACAGGGCCCGCAGCCGCCGCACGATGGCCGGGCCCGCCACAAATGCGACGATGAGGGACGTGACGAACGCACCCGCCGCCCGAAAGGTGATGTAGTTGAAAAGGTTGAAGACTCGGATCGACCGCGTGAGCGGCACCAGGAGTTGGTAGAGCAAGCTGCGCTAGAGAGGAGAAAGGAGAATGCTGGAGAGGAGAGAGGAAAAAAAGAGACGGGACCGGCTCACGAGAGCGCCCATTCCTCGAGCAACGGAACGAGCCGCTCGAGCCGGACCCCGCGCGATGCCTTGAGAAGGATGACCGCATCGGAGTCCAACCGCTTCCGGAGCGCCGGCCACAGATCGTCCAGGTCGCCCCCGGTGACGACGCGCGGATCCGTCGGGCCCGCCTCCGCGAGCGCAGCCGCGAACTCTCCCAACCCGGCGATGATGTCGGCGGGTGAAGCGAGCGCGCGGCGCGCCATCTCCGCGTGGAGTCCCGCCCCGGCCGGCCCGAGCTCGCGCATCGTGCCCAGGACGATCACACGCTGGCGGCCGGCGCCCACGGCGCCCAACAGATCGATCGCCGCGCGGACCGACGCCGGGTTCGCGTTGTATGCATCATTGATCAGCGTCGCGCGACCGAGCGTCTGCCACGCGCCCCGCATCGGGGGCGGCGTCACGCCGGCCAGCGCCGCAACCGCGCCGGCAGCCGGGACGCCGCACTCCCGCGCCACCGCAAGCGCAAGCATCGCGTTCCCGAGATTGTGCAGTCCGCGCAACGGGATCGTCGCCTCCGTTCCGGCGAACGTCAGCTCACCCCGGCCGTCCGATGCGAGCCCCCAACGGTCCGGCCGGACGTCACCCGCATCGAGGCCCACCGTCACCACCCGCCGCGCGCGCTCCCGCGCCGCCGCCACGATCTCGGGATGCGCCGCCGGCACGACGGCCAGCGCCGCTCCGACGAAGATCTCGCTTTCCTCCGCGAGAACTCCCGCGAGAGTGCCGAAGGCCTCGAGATGCTCCTCGCCGAACGACGGCATGACCGCCACGTCCGGCTCCGCAATCCCGCGCAGCCTCGCGAGCTCGCCCCGGGCATTCGTGCCGACCTCGATCACGGCGATGTCGGCCGCGTCCGGGAGAGCCAGAAGCGTCAGCGGAACCCCGACCTCGTTGTTAAAGTTGGCCGCCGTCGCGTGCACATCGAGCACGCTCCCGAGCGCGGCGCGGAGCAGCTCCTTCGTCGTCGTCTTCCCGTTCGAGCCGGCCACCGCGATCACCGGCTTACCCGCACCGCCCCACGCCCGGCGGCGATATCGGGCCAACGCACCCAGCGCCGTTCGCGTATCCGGGACGACATAGAGCGGGACGCCCGCGTCGCGTGCGCGGACAACATCCGAGACGACGAGGGCGCGTGCCCCGCGATCGACCGCGTCCCGAAGAAAGGCATGGGCGTCGTACCGATCGCCGCGCAGGGCGACGAACAGATCCCCGGCGCCCACCGTGCGCGTGTCGGTCGAGATCCCGGCGATGGGGACACGGCTCGCCAGTCCTGCACCGAGCGCTGCGGCCACACGCTCGAGCGTCCAGAACCCCGGAGCGGCGGCGTGCCCCGGCGGCGGCGCGGCGGCCCCGCTCACTGGCTCACGCCGGAGCGCCGCCGTCGGCCGGCGGGGTGGACGCGCTGGACGCGCTGGAC
>PLLD01000156.1 GCA_003141205.1 Gemmatimonadota bacterium | reverse complement strand
CATCGACGATCAGGATCGGGTCGTTCTGCAAGACGAGGCTCGACAGACCCCGGATCCGAATCGCCTCGCCGGCACCCGTCATTCCGCTCGTCTCGAGCACCGTGACGCCCGGCGCCCGCGCCGAGATGAGGTCCGTGAGACTCGTGATCGGCGCCGTGGGCGCGATCGAGTCCGCGTTGATCGTCGAGATCGTGTTCCCCACTTGATACCGCCGCTGCTCACCGACCGCCGTCGTGACGACCTCATCGAGCCGCGTCGGCGCCGCGACGAGTGCGAAGTCGAGCGTGGCAGCCTGGTCACCCGCGATGGTGATCTCCTTCGTGAGCGGCTGATATCCCACCCGCCGTGCCGTAATGCGGTAGGTCCCCGGCGCCACGCCAGTGATCGCGTACTTCCCGTCTGCGTTGGCCGTCGTGCGGAGTGGTGTTCCCTCGACCCGAACTGACACTTCCGACAACGGCGTCTTGAGAGCGCCGTCCGTCACGTGGCCGGTGATGGTGGCGGTAGCTTGTTGCTGCGAAGGGCCGGCTGGCGCGGTTGGCCCGCCGCGAGCCACCAACGCCACGCGACCGTTTGTGGCAATTATTGCACGCAGGTTCGTATCCTGCAGCAGTGCCGCAAAGGCGTCCGATACCGTGATCTGCGTGGCGACAAGCGATACCATCTTGTTCACCGGTAGCGCGTCCGGAGAATAGCTCAGGCGAATCCTCGCGCTCGCCGCCACCGTCGCCAATGCATCCTCTAACGTCACCCGCTCGACGTGGACGTTGATCGACCGATCCAGGACCGTCCCGTTGCGCACCTGACTCTGTTGCACCACGGCCGGAACGATGCTCCCGCTCTGCGCACCGGCCGCTGATGCCACGCTTGCCGCCACCCCGAGCGCGAGGACACCGATCACCCGTGCCCGCCATGTTCCGATCATCCGCTCCTCACGTCGATGGTGGGTCGCCCTGCGCTCATTCCGCGGCATCGGCCCCGCTCGCCAGGTGAACGGGCTGCGCTGCACCCGATCCCGGACCCTTGATATCGAGCCCCCGTCGCTCGATCACGATCCGCCGACCGTGCCGGTCCAACCGCGCGTCGATCGGTAGCGTGACCGCCGTCAACACGTCGTCGAGCGACTCCTCCACTCCAAACGCTGCCGTAATCCGCCGTGTCAGGAGTGTGGAATCCGCCACTGTGATGTCGACATCGAACGCGCGGCCGAGATCCTGGACCATATCACGTAGAGGCGTCGCATTGAACACCAGGCGCCCCTGTGTCCACGCTGTAACCGCGGCGATGTCCGCGCCGCGCAGCACTGCAACCGCGGTATCGATAACGGTGGCTATTTCCCCGGCCAGCACGGGCCGGTCGTGACCGGCCTTCGTCGCTGCCCTGACATCGACGCTGCCTTCCGCTACCGCGATGCGCACCCCACCGTCGCCCGCATACGCCCGAACATCGAACACCGTCCCCACATCCGTCACGACCGCATTCCCCGCACGCACGGCGAAGGGCAGCCGGGCATTGTGCACGACGAGGAAGTAGCCTTCGCCCTCCAGGTCGACACCGCGTGTGCGCACGCCGAAGTCGTCGGGTACGCGAAGCCGGCTTTCGGGCCCGAGACTGAATCGGGTTCCGTCAGGTAGCGTCACGGTTTCCCGCTGTCCGCGACTCGTGACGAACGCCCGCCACGTTGGATTCGATACAGTCGGCGTGCGCACTACCAGCGCGATCACGACGACCGCCGCCACGGCGAGAACGCCGGTAACGAATGTATGGGCGCGCTGCCGCGCACTCTGCCCCGTGTGCGAACGCTGCCGCGAGCCGCGCCCTGCGGCCTCGCCCGTGAATCCGAGCCGCGCGCGCGCCTGCGCCAGGCTGGCCGCGGCATCGAACTTCGCCGCACTTTGACCGAGCGCGAGCGTCCCCTGGACCACCCGCGCAACGGACCGGACCAGCTCCCGACGCGCGGGATCGTTCCCTATCCAGCGCTCAAGCGTCGCGCGATCCGTCGCCGATGCCTGTCCGGCGGCAACACGCTCCATCAGCGCCCAATCCGGCGCTGCATCCCGCGATTGTGAAGTGGGGGGCTCGTTCGGGTTCACGCCCGAACAACAATCGGGGTGGCAGAACCCCCTATATCGCCGAGCGAACTATGGCGGCCCGTCGAGTGCGAACGCCCCGAGCGCTCCGCGCACAGACTTAAGCCCGCGGGTAAGCAACGCTTCGGCGGCCTTGACCGTGACGCCCATCGCCGCCGCAGTCTCGGGGTAGGTCAATCCATGCCGCCAACGCAACAGGCACGCCTCGCGGCATCTTGGCGGGAGCTCCGCGATTGCCTGCCCGAACGCACGCATAAAATCCGCGCGCTCCGCGTCGGTGTCAGGAATTGACGTCCGTTGCCCCGCTCCCAGTGGCAATGCGTCCCGGATCGCGATTTGCGCCACGTCCGCTTCCATCCGGCGCCGGCGGATATGATTGAGCGCGCGATTCCGCGCTGCGGCAAAGAGGTAGCCTCGCAGCGTTCCGCCGGCGGGGTGCCACTGCCGTCGCAGCTCCCAGACCCGGCACAGCACATCTTGCACCAACTCCTCCGCCAGGTCGCGGGCTCCGACGAGCGACACAACGAAAGCGCACAGCGGTGGATAGTACTCCAAGTACATCACCTCAAACGCCTGCTCGTCCCCCGCCCGAATGCGTACGACGAGATCGTTTTCCGCCGAGACCAGCGCCAGCGACGCGCTGATTGCAGGCACGCTCACGGGAGCGGGCAACGGTACGCCACGAGGCTTCATGCGATCGATCGCGCTGAATCCGGACGAACCATTCAGGGCCGCCGCGAAAGGAGACACCGCCGTCAAACTCGGCGCATAGGCTAGTACCCTGCCGCCGCAGACGCAATAGAAAGTTACATGACGATCACACGATAGTGGCTTTGACGCCATGACCTATGTCTCGCTATTAGGCGCCCGACTTAGGAGCGACCAATCATTACATACGCGACATACGCGCTGGACCTTACCGACGAGGGACCGCCTTTCCGCGCCGCGCTGGCTGCTAGGTGGCGCGCAATCACACCCATCCGTTGTCGAAGCGTTTCGACAACGTGCCCGGGCACACCTATTAACCGCACGGGCAAACTGCGGAATGGCGGCCGAATCGGTGCCTCAGAGAGGATCGACCGATGATTGCCGTGGCTGCCGGGACCCGACGTGCTGCCTAATGCCGCGAGATTGCTACGGATTCAGATGACACCATCGCTCCCAGCCGCGCCGCGGCTGCCGCTCGTGAATTCAAGCGCTCGTTCGACTACGCGTGCGCTCGATCAATGCCGTCCGAATTCATGGTCGAGGAGCGCGCCGAACTCCTTCCACGAGATTCCTAACGCATCACGGATTTTCAGAAGCGAAAGGAAGGTCACGTTGCGGGCTCCGCGCTCAATGAACCCCACATAGGTACGGTCGACATGCGCACGGTCGGCCAACTTCTCTTGGGTCCAGCCCGCCTTCTTTCGCGCAGCCCGAAGAGCCGCCCCCAAGCGTGTTAACCCGGGATCCGATTTCATCACGTCGGACGCTAGTGGCGAGACGACGGCTGGTCGACTGACTGGTAGTCACCGGACTAATAGTCCGGGGACCTCTAGTCACGTTAAGACAATTCCTATAGGTTTATCTGTCCTTGGGGGAAGGCTGCACCACCCCGGGGTTGAAGCCGACACCAATGCGGGTGAGCGGTGACCGCCACCACGCTCGGCCGCCCCACGCCCCGCTGCCGGCGGGCCACCGTGTCGTCCCGCTCCGTCACCGCGGGCTCGCGCGCGATCCGTTGGATCGTCCGCGCCAACACGCCAAAGTGCGCCGCCACCTCGGCCACCGTTATCGCGCGCGACGCATCGGTCTTGCACGCCGCCAGCATCACCTGCACTACCTTCCGATTCATATTGCCTATCAGGGTGACAGAATTGTGGCGGAAAGGGTGACATCTTATTGGCGCGTTACAGGCCGGTCGTGACCGGCCCCCAATCCCTGCACGGGCGGCATCCCTGCCGCCCCGCCCCCCCCTACGCCGTCTTGGTGCTCGCGATGCACCCTTTGTAGTTCGGGTTGGTGATGGTTGATCCTTCATACGCCAACCCAGCCTGGGTCGGCAGCGTCAGATTGACATCGGTCCCGTAGTTCGGGATCGGCGTTGGCAGTTGGCTCTGATACGTCGGCGCATACGGCCCTGTCGGGAACACCGTGCTCTGGTCCCGCCCATACTGCCGAATGAGCCGCCGCAGATCCCCGAGCCGCGTCCCCGT
>PLLD01000335.1 GCA_003141205.1 Gemmatimonadota bacterium | reverse complement strand
TCGGCAAGTCGTTCCGCAACGAGATCACCCCCGGCAACTTCATCTTCCGCACGCGCGAGTTCGAGCAGATGGAGATGCAGTATTTCGTGAAGCCGGGAACGGACGAGCACTGGTTCGAGTACTGGCGTGCGGAGCGGATGGCGTGGCATCTCTCGCTCGGGCTCGACGTGGATCGCCTGCGCTTCCACGAGCACACGACGACGGAGCTCGCGCACTACGCCCGGGCCGCGTACGACATCGAGTACGACTTCGGCGGAACGCTCGGATTCCAGGAGGTCGAAGGGGTCCACAATCGCGGCACCTACGACCTGACGCGGCATCAGGAGTACTCGGGGAAGAAGCTGGAGTATTTCGATCAGCCGAATAACGAGCGGTTCGTCCCGGTCGTGGTCGAGACGTCGGTCGGAGCCGACCGCGTGACGCTGGCCGCGCTCGTCAACGCGTATCGCGAGGAAGCGGTCGAGGGGGAGGCGGAGGGGCGCACGGTGCTGGGGCTGCATCCCTCGCTTGCCCCGATCAAGGCCGGGGTATTTCCGCTCGTGAAGAAGGACGGTCTTCCGGAGATCGCGACGAAGCTGGCCGAGGATCTCCGGTCGGCGTTCCCCGTGTTCTACGACGAGTCGGGGTCGATCGGGCGGCGGTACCGGCGGCAGGATGAGGTCGGGACGCCGTTCTGCATCACAGTCGATGGCGAGACGGCGACGCACGGGACCGTGACCGTGCGGGACCGGGATTCGCTCAAGCAGGAGCGCCTCGCCGCGACCGCGGTGCGGGCGTACGTGGAGGAACGGGTGCGCGGTGTGTGACGCGGCATGATGGCGCACCTGATCACGCTCGAGCGGCTGCGCGGCGAAGGGGAAACGCTCATGCAAGAGGTTTCCCGCGAGTACTACGAGGCGCACGCGGGATTGAAGCCGACGGCGGATCTCCAGCGGATCTACGAGCGTCACGCGGACATCCTGGGCGACGAGGCGATGGCGCTGGTGCTCGAGGATTTTCGGCGGCAGGCGCATGACACCGACGCGCACCGGTCGGCGCGGCTGCTGCTCGATTGGCTCGTCGAATCGCAAACGGGGCGGCTGCTGGCCGAGCACGACGAGCGGGAGATCGCGTGGGAGTCGACCGCGGTGGTACACGTCCCGGACGGGCGCCAGGTGCCGTACCAGCGGACCGCGATCGAGATCGCCAATGCGCCGAACCGTGTCGAGCGGATCGCGCTCGACGATGCGCGGGCGCGCCTCGTCGAACGGGAGCTCGCGCCGATGCGGCAGGAGCGGCTCGAGCGCGAGCATGCGTACGTTGGGGGTTTGGGAATCGCCGGGACCTACAACGCCACGTTCGAGGCGCTAAGCGGGGTCGACCTGGCCGGGCTCGCCGCGGACTGCGAGCGCTGTCTCCGCGACACGCAGGACATGTGGGACGATGTCCTGCCGCCCGCTCTCCACTCGGCCCTCGGTGTCGGCGTACGGGATGCCACGCGCGCCGACGCGCTCGCGCTGTTTCGGGCCCCGCAGTTCGACGGCGCCTTTCCGGCGGCGGACCTCGAGCCCGCCGTGCGGCGGCAGATGCACGAGATGGGGATGGATCCGGTCGCGGCCGGGCGCGTGCGGTACGACACCGGGGAGAGGGCGGGGAAGCGTGCGCGGGCGTTCTGCGCGCCGGTGCGGATCCCGGACGAGGTTTATCTCGTCATGCGGCCGCACGGCGGACAGACGGACTGGCAGACATTTCTCCACGAGCTCGGGCACGCGCTGCATTTCGGCTACACTCGCGCGGACTACCCCTTCGAGTATCGCTGGATGGGGGACAACTCGGTGACGGAGGCGTACGCGATGCTCTTCGATCACCTGGTGCAGACACGCGGCTGGCTGCGGCAGTACACCGGCCTGTCGCGGGCCGATCTGCCGAAATACCTGCGCGCGGCCGCCCTCGAAGAGCTGCAATTCGTCCGGCGGTATTGCGCGAAGCTCCTGTACGAGGTGCAACTGCACGGGGGGAGCGTGTCGTGGGACGCATTGCCCGCGCTGTACGTCGAGACGTTATCGACGGCGACGAATTTTCGATATCAGCCTGCCGACGCGTTCGTGGACGTGGACTCGCGCTACTACGCGGTACGCTACCTCCGTGCGTGGCAGCTCGGCGCGGTACTCGCCGCGACGCTCGTGGACTTGTTCAACGAGGATTGGTTTCGCAACCCGCGGGCGGGTCCGTGGATCGTGGGGACGTTGTTCGCGGAGGGGCAGCGGGAGCTGGCCCATGAGCTGGCGGCGCGGGTGTCGGGGCGTGCGCTGTCGTTTACACCGGTAATCCGCAAGATCGAGGGGCTGCTGGAATAGATTTGGGTGGGTCCGCCGCGTCCGAACGGGAGATTGCTTCGGCCCTGCGGGCCTCGCAATGACTGACGCGCCGAGTGGCGAGTCATAGGTCCCGAAATAGATCGGGCAGATCGAGCGTCAGTGGCCCAAGCGCGGGATGCCCGGGCGGAAGGAGGGCCAGATCGGGGCTCCACGTCAGGGTCGTGGTTACGACCACCGGCGTCTTGTCTCCCGGATGCCAAACCTCGACGTGGCCGCGTTTGGGGTCGACGACCCAGTATTCCCGCACGCCGTAGCGCTGATACAGCTCTCGCTTGCGCGTGTAGTCCGTGCGGCGTGAGGAGGGGGAGACAACCTCGATTGCGAGCAACAGGGTTTGTATTGCCTTCCATTCTCCGCTCAGCTCGCGCGGATGGACGACGAACAGGTCGGGCTGCACCAGCGTCTCGGGATTCCAGGAGATGTCCGCTGGTGAATAGAACAGCGTGCGCTCACGACCGATCTCACGCAGGTAGGTCCAGAGGAGCCCATGCAGCTGGCCGCCGACCGTCTGGTGCGGGAAGCCGGGCGATGGGGTCACAAGCAGGACCCCATCGATGACTTCGTACCGATTGCCGTCGGCCGGAAGCGCGCGGACCATGTCCGCCGTCCATCTGGCGGCGGCAGCGTTCGGCAGGAGACTGGAGAGGGCCATAGAACGGTCTCCGGGAGCGAGAGAGGCGGGTGCGAATGCACCCACCCACAATATGCTCGGCTCGCTGAACGTTGTCATCGTTTAAAGTCGCCCGTCATCCGGAATAATAGGCGCCGACGTCAAATCGATATCTGTACGACGCGAGTCCTATCCGTCGTGCGCTGCGCCGCCTATGCGTCGAGCTTGTTCGCTGCGTTGAGGGCCGCCACCTTGTAGCACTCGGCGAGGGTTGGGTAGTTGAAGACGGTTTCGAGAAAATAGTCGAGTCCCCCACCCAACCCGATGACCGCCTGTCCGATGTGCAGCAGTTCTGTCGCGCCGGTCCCGACGATGTGGACGCCCAGCAGCCGTCGGTCATGCCGATGAAAGCACATTTTGAAGTACCCGCTTTCGTCGCCGAGGATCTGGCCACGCGCGATCTCACGATATCGCGCGATACCCACTTCGTACGGGATCTTCTGCCGCGTGAGCTCGTGCTCGGGCGCACCGACCATCCCGACCTCCGGGATCGCATAGACGCCGATCGGGAAATGCTGCGCCATGGGCCGCGCATGCGCACCGAGCGCATGGCAGGCCGCGAGTCGTCCCTGCTCGCTGGACGTGGCGGCGAGGCTCGGATAGCCAATGACATCTCCCGCGGCATAGATGTGCGATACGGCCGTGCGGAAATTGGCATCAACCTGCAACCGTCCGCGGTCGTCCGCCGCTAGTCCGGCGCGTTCGAGCGCGAGGTCACTCGTCGCCCCCAACCGCCCGACGGAGAAGAGCACGGCGTCCGACACGACACGCTTGCCCGACTCCAGCTCTGCGGCGACGCGTGGCACGAAGCCATCGACACGCTCCACGCGCGCGACGGCCTCGCCGCAGCGGAAGGCGACGTTCCGCTTCCGCATCTGGTGCATGAGCTCATCGACGATTTCGTGATCGAGGAACTCGAGGGGGCGATCGCGCCGGTCGATCAGCGTGACCTCGGTTCCCAGCGCGGCGAACATGGACGCGTATTCGATGCCGATCACGCCCGCGCCGACGACCGTCAGCGTGCGCGGGAGCCGAGTCATCGTCCCGATATCGTCGCTCGTCAGGATGACATCGCCGTCCGGCGCCGGTCCGGGGGGCGGCGAGGGGCGCGTGCCCGTGGCGATCACGATGCACGCGGCCGATACGTCGCGCCGGCCCTCGGGCGATTCGACGCGCAGGGTGTGCGCGTCCACGAACGATGCCTGTCCGCACAGCACGTCGACGCCATTGCGCCGGAGCTGCTGCTCGACGACGTCGGCTTCTCGACGAAGCACGTCTCCGACGCGGACAAGGAGTTGGGCGGCGGTCGGGCGCGGCAGGGCGCGCGACGCCCCGTGATCGGCGAGAACACTGGCCGCCGCAGCGAACGACGTCACCGCCTCGCGAAAGGTCTTGCTCGGAATGGTTCCCGTTTCGAGGCAGACGCCGCCGACACCGGGGCGCCGCTCGAGGATCGCCGCCCGCTTCCCCAGCTTGGCGGCCTGTACGGCCGCGCGTTGACCGGCGGGTCCGCTGCCGATCGCGACGAGATCGAAATCGTACGTCACACGGCAAATATGGGCGCCGTCACCTGCGGGGCCGTGTAACGAATTGGCTGCGCCGCGATGTCGGCCGGCAGGAGTCCGTTAGCCGCCGGTGCGCGGCGGGCGAAACAGATCGGCGAGGTCGAGGGTCAGCGGTTGGGGCGCGGTCGCCCGTCATCAGGGATGCCAGGCGACGAATTACAGATGCCATCTATTAATGATTGATGGTCTCCTGTGTTGGATGACCATCACGGGTGCGAGCGGACGGTCAAACGACCGTCAATTACTTGTTGCGCATCGCGGGGACCGCTCTTATGCTGTTGCCGGATCGTTACTGTGTAGTTGTCGTCGTGGCCTCTGGCTCACGCGTTCATGCCGGCATCACTCCGCGCTATCCAATCAGCTCCAGGCACCGCCGACACGGCAGCTTGGGAGCAACAGCTCGTCGAGCGTATCCGCGCTGGTGACGGAGACGCATTCGACGCGCTCGTGCTCCACTTTACCCGTCCCCTGCGCGCTTACGTCACAGGGGTCGTCGCCTCCGAAGCGGCCGCCGAGGAGCTTGTGCAGGATGTTTTCCTGAACATCTGGCGTCGACGTGAGGCGTGGCACGTCCGATCGAATCTACGGAGCTACCTATTTCAGGCCGCGCATAACGCCGCCCTGGTGCACGCTCGCAGAGGGCGCGTGACGGACCGGTGGAAACGGGGGGTCATCGCCCGCAATGAGGTGCCGGTGATGGGGACGCGGGACGAGCCGGCCGACCGCCGAGCTGAGGTGGCTGACCTCGACACGGCGCTTCGGCACGCGATCGACCGCTTACCGGTCCGCTGCCGCCAGGTGGCCATCCTGCGATTCATTCACGATTTGTCGTACCCTGATGTCGCCATGGTGATGGGCGTGACCGTGAAGGCTGTCGAGCGCCACGCGGCGAAAGCGCTGCGCGTGCTTCGCTCGGATATGGGGCGACATCTGGGGCGTTAGGAACGGCTCCACGCCCGGCGAGAGGTCACACAGCCGGTAGGTAGGGTCCGCGCCGGAGCAGTGCATCATGGTGGTCGTGAGCATAGACGACCACATCCTCGTGTTACTCGATCGCTTGCGTTTGGGCGAGTGCACACCAGAGGAGCAGGAGCAAATCGCGGAGTGGATCGCAGCCGATCCGGGTCACCGGGCGGAGAGCGCGATCTACGGCCAGCTGCTCGGGCAGGTCCGCCGGGTGGAGTGGACGGGCGGTAGTCCTGAAGCGACGCTGCACCGTGTCCGCGAAATCCTGGCTCGAGAAGAACGGGGGGCGACCGCGGCAAGAGTGGCGCCCGTGCGGATTGTCGCAGCGGTGGCGGAAAGGGCGGCGGAGATGCGCTGGGCAACAGGGATGTCGCCCGCGCGGATGATTGTGGCGGCGGCGTGCGCAGCGGGCATCCTCGTCGCCGCGGGCCTTTCGGCGGCCCGCGTGATCGGGACAAAGTCGGGTCGACAGCCGTTCCGCGAGTTCACGACCGCGGCGGGGAACCGCGCGACGGTCACGCTCCGCGATGGGACGCAGCTCGTGCTGGGTCCCGCGACGACGCTGCGTGTGCCCGCCGACTTCGGACGCGGCACGCGCGCTGTCGCGCTGGATGGACAAGCGTTGTTCACGGTTGTGCACGACGCGGCGCACCCATTTTCCGTTCGGACAGCGCGCGCGGTCGTAACGGATGTGGGGACCA
>PLLD01000221.1 GCA_003141205.1 Gemmatimonadota bacterium | reverse complement strand
CCATAGTAGGACTGATGCGGCCAGCGGGTTGGGGAAGGCGGTCAGCGCGGTAGCGTGGAACTGTGCCCGGTCGAGTTGGTCGAAGCGATACACGTCGGTGGCTAGCACGTGGTCGCGGACACGATCGTAGGCGAACGAAAGCGCCGGGGCGCCTGCACTGTCGCGCCCCGCTACAAGAACGCCAAAGGCCACGAGCTCGACGGCGAGGGGTTCAGTCGCGGAGATGTGAGCCCGTGCGCGGACCGTTGCTTCGGCGACCGCCGATACCGTGGCCGCTGCGTCCTGCGGCACGCCGTGGGCCTCTGGCCGTATTGCTGCATCCGCCCCAGCGAGAGCTGCCGCGACGGCCCCGAGTTCACGCCGCGCGCGGTTCGGATCAGACATGCGGGCCAGTTTTGCATCGACGTAGCGGCGCACGATCTCGCGCTCACCCGGATCGTCGGGGATGGCCCCGGCAGCCGACGCAACCTCCGCGATGACGCGCAGCATGAACGGGTCGGCCGCAAGCTCTCGGACGGCCGGTTTCCATTCTCCGCGCAGTCCAAAGGCCGCGGTATAGCGGACGATAGCCTCGTCCCGCTCCGTTGCGTCGAGCTTGTCGAGAACGATGGATACGGACTCTTGCGCCGATGTCAGTCCCGTCCGAGTCCGGAAAATGTGCTCTCGGATTGGTGCGGGCCCACCCCGAAACGTTGCGAATCGATCCCAGTCGTCGCGTTTGGCAGAGACGACGAGGCGGATCTGGCCATTGAATTGGCTCAAACGAGTCGCGAGATCGCTGAGCTCCTGGGGGAACTGCGGAACCTCGGCCTCGTCGACGGCGTCGATGACGATCAGCACGGGCCGGCCCGTTCGGTCTGCGAGCCGAGCGAGGCGATGCATGATGTGCGGTAGCTCGAGCGTTCCCGAGAAATGCCAGTTGAACTCATCGGCAAGGACGGCGCCGAGCTGGTGGCACAGGTCCGTGCCGTTGAAGAAGAGCACGAGGTGATTCTCGCCGAGCTCCTCCGCGAGAGCGCACATTTCATTCGTTTTACCCAATCCGGATTGGCCACCCACGACGAACACGGTGGTCGATGAGGCGAGGAACTCTGACATCGCCCTGCGGGCCGCGTTCCGTCGGACGTACAAATCGGGTTCGTATTTCCTGTCGTAGCGTCCTGTCCCGCGCAGAGTGGCCATCCTGGTTTCGCGCTGCAGCCGTGAGAACGTGGCCACATTCTCGGCGGAGTAGCCGACGAAGTGCTCCAGCGCTTCCGTACGAATGCGGAGATCGTCGTCGTCGGAGAGCTGCCCGTTGCCGCGGATCAGCGCCGCATCGGCCGGTGACTGGATCTCTTCCTTCGTGATGGTATCGTAGAGGCGGCTCTCTTGTGTATTCGTGAGCAACACAACCGGCGCGATTGGGTGAACCAGGCGCGCGTAGCTGATCCCCTGGTCGCGGTCTTCATCCGTCAGGGGCTCATTCGGCGCCTTCTCCTCAACGAGGAAGAGTGGGCGTTCATCCGCGTCGACGACGAGGTAGTCGAGGCGCCCTATGCGTGCCGCGCGGCCGCCCGCGCTCGCAATCATGTTGCGGCCAAGCCGGATAGAGAAGCTCCGCTGGGCGCGGATCTGATCCGGTTGGATGCCGAGCGATTCGAGGTAAGGCAGCACGACGCGCGCATCGGCGTCCCCCTCGGTCTCCACGCGGCGTGACAGGGGATCCTGGCCGCTCACTGCGATTGAGTTGGCCCGTGCGCGATATGCAGCAGTGCCGCCGACGGCAGGATTGGTCGTTGGGATGTCGGCGCTAGCTGTTCCCTGATGGCGCCTAACTCGGCCTCGAGTCGACGTCCAGCGGCAGGACGCAACTGTGCGATCCAGGCGATCTTGCCGGCCAGCGAGGCGAGTTGCTTCGCGGTGCAGGGCTCGACGCCGCGGCGCACTTGGTGAAGCAGGCGGCGCACGCCTTCGACATACTGCGGATCGATGGTGGGGTGGCTGCCAATGACGATGCCCGCCAGCGTTGCGCGGCGGGTGGGGCCCCACTGCCGCAGTTTTGTCTCCCGGATTGTGAATCGCGCTTGGGCGACAGCTTGACGAACAATGCGCGTGAAGAAGTGGAGCGGCCGATTTCCTGATACGAAGATGTCATCGACGTAACGGGTATAGACGACTCCATGCCGGGCCGCCGCCGCAGTCAGGGCGTCATCGACCGATCGAAGTACCAGACTCAGGATTGCAGAACTGGTGGGCGCCCCTTGGGGGAGCTCGGCATGGTAGGTCGTGAGCGTGGTGATGAGAGCTGCATCATCCACTGCCATCCCGGTGCGCCGTAGAGCAGCGGTGACTGTCTGCGGGTGAACGCTTGGGTAGCAATTGGCGATGTCATAAGCCACGACGTATCGATGCCCGACGTGATGCTCCGCATTCGTCAGGATGGACCGGCCGTGCCGGCAATGATCGGCCGGGTGATTGACGTGCTGTGCGAGGTACCGGCGCAGTATCTGTTGCTGCAGAGACCGCAGCGGCGCGCACGGGGCGCGGAGCTTGCGGAGCGTCCCGTCGTGCTTAGGGATCCGACAGACGGCATAAGAGCGCCACGGCTCCCGCCGCATCTGGTCTAGAGCATCAGACGCGACGTCAAGAAGGAGTGCCATGGCTGTGCTCAGGGCTTGGCACGCACTCGCCGGTCGTCCTGCCGAGGACGATCAGCATGCGCGCCGCTTCGACGAGGCGATCGACTACCTCGACTTCCGTCGCATGCCTCTCTCCGTCGAGCGGCGCGGTCAGCGCTGCGGCGAGGAGGAGCGCTGCCGGCGTGCCGAGTCCGTCGGCAATGCGCCGGAGGACCGTAATCGTCGGCTCACGCCGGTTCCGTTCGATCAACGACAGGTACGACGGCGTGATCTCAAGCTGCCGCGCCAACTCCTGCTGCGAGAGCCCGGACGCCCCACGCAGCGTTCGGATGACATCTCCTAACTGCATCTATCCTCCACCGCGACCACCGGACCACGGATTGAACTCGGGGAAGAGTCTCGATCACCCGTATCGTCAGTTCTGCGAGCTCCCGTATCACCCGTGCGAGGAGCAAGCGCGACCGTCGGCGCGAATAACACTCGGAACACCAATCCAACCGGGTTCTGAGTACGGCGAGCCGTTCAAGCCACGTCGCCGAGACCTCCGTCTTGCGTGTAGCAGTGTGGCGCAGGTAGCTCTCCAAACCGGCAAGAGCAGCCCGCACCTCTACCATCGCTACCGCGCGCGGATCAGGGCACATCTTTGATTCACCTCCTTTCCTTGACAAGGTTCGCAAAACAGACGCGCGGGATTGCGCGCCTCCACGCTGACACGTGTTGTTGGATCGAACACGGTCAACCGTCGATCGTCAGTTCCATAGGTCAAGCATCGATAGACCTTAGGGCGTCCGAACGCGGCGAACTCGGCGGTGCCTGCGCCCATAGCGCTGCGCGGACCGTTGGTAATGCGCGGGCCAAAGTACAGCCCGGGAGATGATTCGCCCCTTCCACACGCACTTGTCAAAGAGCTGGCCTGGACGGCCATCCTACTAGGGACAAGGTACTACATTGTGTTCTGCCAGTCAATTTTCGTATACTGACAGTTGATATTTAACCAATGATAACACCACAATAGTCCAAAATGGTCCAACCTTGGCCGCGGCGTTCCGGAGAAAGACGGTCGCGTGGCGGATGTATTTGCGGAGGGTGTCCCTGCGCTTGTGCCCGCTCTGGCGCATATTCCGGGTTCCGAAACGCCGCCGGCCGCTCGATACACGGCGTCGATAAAGTCCTTGTCCCATGCGGCAAACACCGCGCGATCGTGTCCCCTGCGCACAGATCCATCGCAGTGGGGCTTGACGTGGAATGGTGGCCGGAGCTGTGAGTTAGCTACGGCCTACTCGTTAGCTGTCATCGCGCAATGAACTGTACGTCTACCGTCAATCCAAGGGCGCGGGCGACACGCTCGAGCGTGCCGACTTGCAAATCGCTACCCGGCCGCTCGAGTTTCGACACGGACTGACGGCTCACACCCATGCGCTTCGCAAGCGCCGCCTGTGACAGATCGCCAGCTTCCCGCGCCCAGCGCAATTCGATGCGCGCCGCGAGTATGGCGGGCACCCGCACTGCGAGCACCTCGCCTAATACTCGGGCACGAACAGCCTTTCGCGGCTTGGGGGGTGCTTCGTGTTCATCGACGAGCCATGCCGCGAGCCATCCCGCCAGTGCATCCGTCGCAAGTGCAGCGACGTCCTCACCGGGTTCGGCGAATGTCTGACAGCCGGGTGCATCGAGAAACTCCACGCGCTTGCGCTTTCCTTCGCGCGTCACGACGGCGTGGTACACCAGNNGGTCCTGGGTCGGCGAGGTTGGGATTGTCCGTTGTTCACCGAAAGTCGTGCGTTCGAGTCGCCAGCGGATCAGCGAAGCTTGACCCCCGATTGACGCTCAATGCTCTTGAGTGTGCCGATGGGAAAATCCTTTGCGGGGTGCTTCACTGTGACCCTTCCTGGCTTCGTGGGGTGCTTGAACTGGCGATGCGAGGTACCGCTCGTCTGTTTCACCTCACGCCAGCCGTCGGCTTCCAGTGCTCTGATGATCTGGCGCGAATCCATACCTGTGCATGCTCCTCATGGTCCTGCCTCATCGGTGCATTGACATA
>PLLD01000294.1 GCA_003141205.1 Gemmatimonadota bacterium | reverse complement strand
CAGGCGATCGAAAAGGCGATCCGGGAGTCCGATCTGGGGCTCAATCCGGCGGCGCAGGGGGGGGTGATCCGCGTTTCGCTCCCGTCGCTCAACGAGCAGCGCCGCAAGGATCTCGTGCGCGCGGTGCACAAGATGGCGGAGGACGGCCGGATCGTGATCCGCCACGCGCGAACGGAAGCGCGGGAGCGCATGCGGAAGCTCGACAAGATCCCTGAGGACGACGTGAAGGCCGGGGAGAAGGAGCTGCAGAAGGTGCACGATGACTTCGTGGGCCGGATCGACGACGCTCTGAAGGGGAAAGAGGCCGAGATCCTCGAAGTGTGACGACTGACGATATGCTCGCGCAGCTGCGCGTGCACGGCGGGGTGCCGCGCCACGTGGCAATCATCATGGACGGNNAACGGACGCTGGGCGCGCGAGCGCCTTCTGCCGCGCCCGCTCGGTCACCGCTCGGGAATGAAAGCGGTTCGAGAGGTCGTGGAAGCCGCGATCGATGCCGGGCTCGATGTTCTGTCGTTGTTCGCCTTCTCGCAGGAGAACTGGCAGCGCCCGGCGGTCGAGATCACTGCGCTCATGTCGCTCCTCGAGGAGTACATCGCGCGGGAGATCGATGACCTGCGCGAGAAGGGCGTCCGTGTGCACGTGTTCGGGGAGATCGAGCGGCTGACGCCCGCGGCCGCGGCGGCCGTGAGCCGCATGATGACCGCGACCGAGGACAACGACAAGCTCGCGCTCAACCTGTTCATCTCGTACGGAGGGCGGGCCGAGCTGGTTCGCGCCGCACGGCACCTGGCGGCGGATGTCGAGGCGGGACGGCTCACGGTCGACGACATCGACGAGGAGGAGTTCCGGCGCAAGCTCTTCACGGCGGATTGCCCGGACCCGGACCTGTTGATCCGGACGTCGGGGGAGCAGCGGCTGTCGAATTTCCTGCTCTGGCAGCTCGCCTACACGGAGCTCTTCATCTCCCCGGTGCTCTGGCCCGATTTCGGACGGCGCGAGCTATTCGGCGCCATCCTCGACTACCAAAGCCGCGATCGCCGATTCGGGCGGGTGACCGCCTGACCGAACGAACCCGATCGCCGGCCGAGCTCGGCCGGCGCATCGTCTTCGGCATCGTCGCCGCGCCGATTGCCGTGGCGATCATCTACATCGGAGGGCTGGCTCTCGCCGCGCTCCTCTCCGCCCTCGCCGCGATCGGGACGTGGGAGCTCTTCCGGATGGCCCGCACCACGGGGATTCGTCCGATCGCCGCGCTCGGCATCGCGTTCGCGGTCGTGATCCCGCTCGCCCAGGCCGCGGCGCCCGCCGGCGTGTTCGACATCGCGCCGGAATGGGCGGCAGCGGGCGTGCTCCTGACGCTCACTCTGGTCCTTTGGCTTCGGCGGGCCGATGCCCACCCGCTCGGCGCGGCGGCCATCACGCTCCTCGCACCCGCGTACACGGCGGGGATGCTGACCTTCGGCTTCGCGATCCGCAATCACAACTACGTGGTGGGCAGGGTCGCGGGCACGGCCCTCGTGCTCTTTCCCGTCCTCCTGACATGGATCAACGATATTGGCGCGTTCGCGATCGGACGCTGGCTCGGACGCCAGAAGCTCGTGCCCACCGTCAGCCCGGGAAAAACCGTGGCCGGCGCGATCGGCGGACTCGCCTGCACCGTCATCGTGGCGTGGGCCTACGCGCACTGGGTTCTGCCGCGCGCCGCGCAACTGGCGCTCTCCCCCGGGGGAGCGATCGCGTTCGGTATCGCTGTGAGCATCGCGGCCCAAGTGGGCGACCTCTTCGAATCGCTGCTCAAGCGCGAGGCGAACGTGAAGGACAGCTCGACGATCTTTCCTGGACATGGCGGCGTGCTCGATCGACTCGACAGCCTGTTCTTCGTGCTACCGATTGCGTATCTGATATTCGACATCCCGGGCCTGCTCATCCCGGTACCGGTCTGAGAGAGGAGAAAGGTGAGAGGAGAGAGTAAGGGGGTTGCCATCCTCGGGTCGACGGGGTCGATCGGCACGGCGGCGCTCCGCGTGATCGAGCGGCAGCAAGCGCGCTTCCGCGTCACCGCGCTCACGGCCAACGCCAACGCGCTCTTGCTCGAGGAGCAGGCTCGGCGGATCACGCCCTCTCCGTTCGTGGGACTCGTGTGCCCGCGCGCGGCGAACCCGCCGGGATGGCACGCGGGACCGGAGTGCCTGGTCGAGGCGGCGACACGCCCAGAGGTCGACATCGTGCTCAATGCGGTCGTGGGCGCCGCCGGGCTGGACGCCACGCTCGCGGCGCTCGCGGCGGGGAAGCGCGTGGCCCTCGCAAACAAGGAGACGCTGGTCGTCGCGGGGGAGCTGGTGACCGCGACGGCCGCGTCCGGCGGCGGCGAGCTCGTGCCGGTCGACAGCGAGCACTCGGCCATCCTGCAGTGCGTGGGGCGCCGACCGGCGAACGAGGTACGGCGGCTCATCCTGACGGCATCGGGCGGTCCGTTCCGCGGGTGGAGCCGAGAGCGCCTGGAGCGTGCGACGGTCGCCGATGCTCTGCAACATCCCACCTGGCGCATGGGGCGGAAGATCACCGTCGACAGCGCTACGCTCGCCAACAAGGCGCTCGAGGTCATCGAAGCGCACTTTCTTTTTGGCGTGCCGTACGACCGCATCCAGGTCGTCGTGCATCCCCAGAGCATCGTGCATTCCTTCGTCGAGTTCGTCGACGGCAGCGTCCTCGCGCAGCTCGGCGTGCCCAACATGGAGCTGCCGATCCTGTACGCGCTCACGCATCCTGAACGCGTGCCCGACGAAGGGGTAGCAGAGTTCGATCCTGTCGCCGCGTCGCCGCTGACATTCGAGGCCGTGCGCGAGAGTGATTTTCCGGCGTTCGCGCTGGGGGTCGCTGCCGGGCGGGCCGGCGGGGCAGCGCCGGCGGTCTTCAATGCGGCGAACGAAGCGGCGGTCGCATTATTTCTGGAGGGAGAGATGCGGTTTGCGGATATTGCCGCGGCGACGGAGTCCGCGCTCGAGCACCTGGCGCACGTGCCTGCGGCCGGTCGGGACGATCTCCTGGCGGCGGATGCGAGTGCGCGAGCGTACGTCCGCGAATGGGCGCGTGGGGCCCAGGGTGCGCCGCGCGGAGGAGAAACGCCCGAGGGGAGGGCCACGGTGTGCTGACGCCGATCGTCGCCGCGTTGCGGGACCATGTGCCGTGGCTGGCGCCCGTTCTCGTGTTCGGGCTCGTCATCTTCGTGCACGAGCTCGGGCATTTCCTGGCGGCCAAGGCCGCCGGTGTCTACGCGCCGCGCTTCTCCATTGGATTCGGACCGACCCTCTGGCGGCACCGGTGGGGGGAGACGGAATACCGGATCGGCATCCTTCCGCTCGGGGGATACGTGCGCATGGCGTCGCGTGACGATGACGCCGCGGCCCTCCTCGAAGGTGGCACGGTCTCCGGAGCGGCGGGGGACGGTGGCATGTCACGCACGGTGGACGGCGGCGACCCCAACGCGATGCTGCCGTTTGGTCCGAAGCCCATTCCGGCCAACCGATGGTTCGAGTCGCAACCGCTTCCCGCGCGACTCGGAATCATGGTTGCCGGGGTGACGATGAACGCGTTGCTCGCGCTCGCAGTCGTGATCGGCATGCTCGCGTACTACGGCCTGCCCTCCGCCCGCTCGATTCAGCACTCGGCGCCTGTCATCGCCGACGTCCTGCCGGGATCGGCCGCGGAGCAGGCAGGGCTCGCCGCGGGGGACAGCGTCGCGGCGGTGGACGGCGTCCCGGTGCACGTGTGGTCCGATGTGGTCGACCGGATCCGTCAGGGTTCGGGGCAGCGCCTGCTGCTCGGTGTTGTGCGCAAGGGGAACCCGCTCGATGTGGCCGTGGTGCCGCGCAGCGTGGTCGACACGAATCCGGAAACCGGGGCCGTTACGTCGATCGGGCGTATCGGCGCGAGCGTTCGGCCCGCACGCAATCCTATGCCGTGGCCCCGGGCCGTCGCCGAGGGGTGGTCTGCGACATGGGCGATGGTCGGGACGACCGTCTCAGCGCTGCACGACCTGGCGACGGGACGGACATCGCTCCGGTCGATCAGCGGTCCGCTCCGGATCGCGCAGGTCTCCGTCGAAGCGGCGCGGAGCGGAATCGAGCAGTTGCTCACGCTGCTCGCGTTTCTCAGCATCAACGTCGCGGTCTTCAATCTCCTGCCGATCCCGATCCTCGATGGCGGGGCAATCGTCATGACCATCCTCGAATCGGTGAAGGGTGGCCCATTCAGCATGCGGACGCGCGAATACGTCCTGCGCGCAGGGCTGATTGCGATCGCGCTGCTCTTCGTGCTCGTCATGTACAACGATCGTTGCGTCATCTCTTTCTTCTGCTGATCGCCGGGGCGCTGGGGGGAGCGATCTCCCTCGCGCCTCGTGCGGCACAGGCGCAGAGCGCGCATGCGCGCTTCGACATCGACAGCATCACGGATTCGACGTTCACCTTCGTGGTCAGGCACGCGCACTGGGTCGCGCGCGGCAAGACCGGGCTCGCCGTGGATCCGGAGCATGGCGACGAGCTGATCGCCGAGTTCCGCGTGGTGCAGGTCGAGGGAGGTGTGGCGACCGCGGTCGTGACCGGGCAGACCGCGCGGGTCAAGGCGGGGAACGTCGCCGTCATGGAGCCGCCGGGACGGCCCTTCTATCGCGAGCCGCTCTTCTGGGCGGGCGCCGTCGCCGGCGGGATCATCGGGTACGTCGCGCACGTCCACTGAGCGCGCGCGGCCGGCCGGTGGCCGCGGTCAATGGCCGGTTAGTGGCCGCAGACGAGCGGGACGTGCAGGCTCTGGAGCGGTCCTCCATCGACCACCCGGATCGTGTCCCGAAAGGACGCACAAAAGCGGTTCGAGATCTCGATGGCGTACATCCCTGCGGGGAGCGAGAGGGGGCGCGGGAGCGGAGTACGCCCCTGGACCAGGTGTCCGTCGGCGAGCGCCCGCAGGGTGTACGACGCGCCGACGGGTGTCACCTCGATCTGGACGGTTCCGAACACCGGTGCGGGCGGCGCGGGGGTGTGCGTGGGCGCGTGCGCGGAGTCGTGCCGGGGCACGGGGTGCTGCGTCCGGTTGGTGACGGGGAGCGCGGCCCGTGAGCCAGTCTTCATGTGAGCCGCCGCCGCCGCTGGCGGGGCATGTGCAGGCGTATGTGTGGGCCGACTGGCGGCGGTGGGAGCGGAGTCGCGTGGCGTCGGCTGGTGCGATGCGGCGGG
>PLLD01000334.1 GCA_003141205.1 Gemmatimonadota bacterium | reverse complement strand
TCTTGCGTGCAAGCCCCGCGGTAACGGGACGGTAAATTTGCTTGACACGCGCCGCCCCAGGTCGTAAGCTAAACGTAGACCCCTGAGGGAGTTCCGATCTCGCATATGGCGGACAATTCGAGCTGGAAACACGCCCTTCTCGCGACCGTGATGACGGCCGCGGTAGTGGCGCTCGGCTCTATTGTTCTGGATGCGTCTGTCGCGGCATCGGTAGGCGCACAGGTGGTTGCGGGCGGCGGTGCGGGGAGTGCCGGTGGCGTGGTGGCTCCGCAGACCGCGCCGGCGCATCACGGAATACTTGGCCTCGGGCGCAACTATCCGAATCCGTTCAACCCGACGACGCGCATCCCTTTCACCGTGGGCGATCCTCCGGTGTGTCCGAGCATCGAACGGGGATATCGCGTCAGCCTCAAGATCTACAATCTGCTCGCGCAGCTCGTCGCAGTCCCGACGCTCGTAGCGGGCGATGGATCGATCGTCTCGGGTTCCGCGTTCGGAGGTGTGGGTGGCGCGGGGCAGGCGGTGCAGGATCTCGAGCTCCCGTGCGGGCAATACACCGCCTACTGGAATGGCAACTACCTCACGGGCGGCCGCGAGGTTGCGACCGGGATGTACCTGTATCGCCTCGAGGTGAACGGGCGGGCGGTGGTGAAGAAGATGTTCGTCCAGCGGTAGCCGGCGACGACGTGACGGAGTGTCCCGCCGCTCGCGCCGCCGGGGCGGGATGGGCGGGCGAGGTAAATGATGGACGGGGGCGCGGGCCGGCCGGGGACTCATATAGCCGGCGGTCGATGAGCCGCAGCAGCGCCACGGCACGATCCGGGTCGCGTGCGAGGACGGTGGCCTTGGCGTCGAGCGCGGCCGCCGTGACGTGAAACGACCGAAGCACCGAATCGCGCCCCGCGGCGCGCGAGGCGCTGTCGGGGCGGATGGCGGAATCTCCCGTGGGCACGTCCGGGGATCCGGGACTGCGGCTGAGCACGGACTGCACCGCGACCTTGCGCAGCGCGACCATGACCTGAACGAAGGTCGAATCGCTCACGCCGCTGGTGTCGGCGCCGCGATGGCAGCCCGCAGCGAAAAGGCCCGTTGCGAGAAGGCCTGTGGCCAGAGCGAGCAGCGTCGGGGCGCCCGCCAGAGCGATGCGCCATCGTTCGGGTGGATGCCTTCGGTATGTTTCGAGGGTCACGGAATGAGGGTCACTAAATCAGGATGCTCGTGTGCTGAATCCCGACCGCTTCACGGTAAAATCCGCTGAGGCACTGAACGACGCAATCACGCTGGCGCGCCAGAATGGCAATCCCGTAGTCTACGACGCGCATCTCGTGCTCGCTCTGCTCCGGCAAGACGAGGGGATCGTCGTGCCGATCCTGCAGAAGCTTGGAACCGACATTTCGTCCATCCGGGAGCAGGTCGAGGCCGAGATCGCCCGCTTGCCCAAGCAGAGCGATGCGCAGCCGTCCGTGTCGCGCGAGCTCAACGCGGTCCTGGACCGCGCCGACGACGAAGCGCGCGGGCTCGGGGACGAATACGTCTCGACGGAGCATCTGCTCCTGTCCCTCGCGGATGCGCGCGGGACGGCGACGCGTCCGATCCTCGAGCGCGCCGGGGTCAGCAAGGCCGCCCTGCTCGACGCGCTCAAATCTGTCCGCGGGTCGCACCGTGTGACCGACCAGACGCCGGAGAACCAGTACCAGGCGCTGCAACGGTACACGCGCGACCTCACCGATCAGGCTCGCAAGGGGAAGCTCGACCCTGTGATCGGCCGCGACGAGGAGATTCGGCGTGTGATTCAGGTGCTCTCGCGCCGCACCAAGAACAACCCCGTCCTGATCGGGGAGCCCGGGGTTGGGAAGACCGCGATCGCGGAGGGGCTCGCGCAGCGGATCGCCAACGGCGACGTGCCGGAGGGACTCAAGAACAAGCGCTTTCTGGCACTCGACCTTGGCGCGTTGATCGCGGGCGCAAAATATCGCGGGGAGTTCGAGGAGCGGCTCAAGGCGGTGCTCAAGGAGATCATCGACGCGCAGGGGCTGTTCATCATGTTCATCGATGAGCTGCACACCCTCGTCGGGGCGGGCAAGGCGGAAGGCTCGATGGATGCGGGGAACATGCTCAAGCCGATGCTTGCCCGCGGGGAGCTGCGCGTCGTCGGGGCGACGACCCTCGACGAATACCGCAAGTACGTCGAGAAGGATGCCGCGCTCGAGCGTCGCTTCCAGCCCGTGTACGTCGGGGAGCCGACGGTCGAGAACACCATTGCGATCCTGCGCGGGCTCAAGGAGCGATACGAGGCGCACCACGGTGTCCGCATCACCGACGGGGCGATCGTGGCGGCGGCCACGCTCTCCAACCGCTACATCGGGGACCGCTTCCTCCCGGACAAGGCGATCGACCTGATCGACGAGGCGGCCTCGCGCCTGCGGATCGAGATCGATTCCATGCCGCAGGAAATCGACGAAGTCGAGCGGCGCGTCATGCAGCTCGAGATCGAACGCGAAGCGTTGCGCAAGGAAAAGGATCCGGCATCGGTAGAGCGGCGGACGGCACTCGAGCGGGAGCTGAGCGAGCTCCGCGAGCGCTCGGCCGGCATGAAGGCGCAGTGGCAGCAGGAGAAGGAGACGCTCGGCACGGTCGGAAAGATCAAGCAGCAGATCGACGAGGCGCGTAGCGGTGTGGAGCAGGCGACACGGCGCGGCGATCTCGGCGGGGCGGCGGAGATCACCTACGGGCGCATCCCGGCACTCGAGCGTGATATGCGCGCGGCCGAGGAGAGGTTGGCGAGCCGGCAGACCGAGGGCGGGCCACGCTTTCTGCAGGAGGAAGTCACGGCCGACGACGTCGCCTCCGTCGTCGCGAAGTGGACGGGCGTGCCGGTCGCGCGCATGCTCGAGGGGGAGCGCGCGCGGCTGACCCGGCTCGATGAGGTCTTGGGCTCGCGCGTGGTCGGGCAGGAGGAAGCCGTGGTGGCCGTGGCGAACGCGGTGCGGCGGTCACGCGCTGGATTGCAGGACCCGAACCGTCCGATCGGCTCCTTCATCTTCCTGGGACCGACTGGCGTCGGGAAGACGGAGACGGCGCGCGCGCTCGCGGAATTCCTGTTCGACGATGAGCAGGCGATGGTGCGGATCGACATGTCGGAGTACATGGAGAAGCACGCGGTCGCGCGGCTGATCGGCGCACCGCCGGGCTACGTCGGCTTCGAGGAGGGCGGGCAGCTGACCGAGGCGATCCGGCGGCGCCCGTATGCGGTGATCCTGTTCGACGAGATCGAGAAGGCGCATCCGGACGTGTTCAACGTGCTGCTGCAGGTGCTCGACGACGGCAGGCTGACCGACGGCCAGGGCCGCACCGT
>PLLD01000305.1 GCA_003141205.1 Gemmatimonadota bacterium | reverse complement strand
GCCGAGTTGCTGGCGGAGCTGCACGGCCCGATGAGAAGATCGAGATCGGTGCTCCCGGCAACGGAATCGCCCCCCGGCGCGAACACCGCGACCCCCGCCTTTCCGAAGTTGGAGTAGCTGGCGATCCGATCGACGTTCACCTGATTGATCGGCGCGGTGGCGCCGACACTCAGCACGTGCGGCATGCCGGCGGGGTAGTCCATGCTATCGGCGTACGTCCCCGTCGGAGAGATGGCATCGTTCGTGTTCAGGGCCTCGTTGCCGGCGGCAGCGACGAGGAGGGTGCCTTTCTGGTAGGCATAATCGATCACCCGTTGAATCAAGTCGGCGATGGTGAGATCGATGGATTGATCGCGGGCGAGGTACCCCCCGATGCTCATGTTGATCACGTCGGCGCCGTTGTCCGCCGCATAGAGGATTCCGTTGACGATCCCAAACAGATCGGCTTCGCCGCTGTCATTCACCACGCGCACCATGACGATCCGCGCCTGTGGGGCGACGGATGCGAGATTGACGCCATTCGTCGCGATCATGCCGGACACGAAGGTTCCATGTCCGACGATGTCGGCATCGAAGGGCAGCGGATTCTGCTGCAGCGTGTCGGTGGGCGCATAGGCGAATGTGGTGCACCGGGAGAGATCGATGATTCCCCCCTTGAGCTCCACGTGAGCGGTGTCGATGCCGCTGTCGAGAATGAACACCGATGTGCCCGACCCCCGCGTGCTCACCTCCCACGCGGTATCCGCCTGAATCGCGAGCAGGTTCCACTGATCGCCGGCCGCGTAGAACGCGGCGTTGTGTGGATCGCCGGCCGGGTACGAGCGTGTCCGGACGGGTGTGCTTCCGGCGCCGGCCGTGCTGGCTGGGCGGGCGGCGGCGAGGAGGCGGAGGGAGTGCGCGGGGATGTAGCGCCGAACGATGTCCGGGAGCACGTTCCGCACATCCGAACGGGCGCGCAGTGCGGTCGCCGCTTGTTGCGAGAGGCCTCCCACGAGAGCGAGCCCCATCCCGGCGTGCGAGCGAATCACCGTCCCGCCGGCCTGATGAATGACTGCCGCGAGGTCGGCCGGGACCGCGCCCGCAGGACGCAGCTGGACGATATAGCGTGCGGACGCGGGCAACGGTGCGGTCTCGACCACGTTCTCCCGTACGGGTGCAACCGGTGCTCGGTCAGTGCAGGCGACGAGAAGGACCCCGAGGCTACAGATGGCGGCACGGCGCATAGCGTATATATCATAAGGCGTGGTTTGGCGGCCGTATACACTCTTCCTTCCTGTCTCGAGAACACCCATGTACGTTCGACGCTTGCCCCGTCCCGGAACACTTGCCCGCATCGGGGCCGTCGGGGTCGCCATTTGCCTGGGGTGTAGCGGTCATAGGGCGACCGCGCCAGCGGTACCGAGCTATACCGAGGCCGAGCATCTCGACAGCCTGGCGCAGCAGGCGGGGGCGAGCGGCCTCTTCGACAGAAGTCGCTTGCTGACCTATCCGACGGCCGTCCTCGCGGAGGGGATCACGCCGAAAACCGTCTCGATCTCGGTGGACGGTGCGCCGGTGAGCTACCAGGTGGTGGGGGCCGAGCTGCTGCAGACGTCGGCGGGTTCCACGAACGGGCCGCCGACGGATTCGGTGTTCGTCATCGTCGCGTGGCAGGGCGCGAACGTGGACGAGTTGATCTACACGCAGGTGTCGACGCCGGACACGATCGATGACGACGCGGTTCTCGCCGATACGGTGGCGAACGAGAATCTGATCGGAGGGACGGCCACGGCGGCGCTCGCGACCGCGAGCGGAAACTGCGCGTTTCTTGACCTGACGACGGCCGCCGAGCTGGTGCAGGGCGCGACGTGCTCACGGGCGACGATCACGGCGGGGTTCCACCTCGAATACAGCCCGATCGCCGGAAACACGGACAGCCTTTTCGTGTTGACGAGTCAGGCGATTCCGGGAGTGCGTCTCGTTTTGCCCGCCTCCACGGGAGGGGCGGATCTGCTGGCGCGGCTGCGTCAGATCGTCCCGCGGCGTCCCATACCAAGCGTGCGGTAGCGCGCGAGGCGGCCGGCGGGGTCCACGCCGGCTTCGGCACTCTGCACGATCCACATGCTTCCTCCTATCGGGTTCGTTCTCGCCCTTCTCGCGGCCACCATCCCCCTCGTGGCTCTCGCCCGTCGGGGCGGGATCCCGTATCCGGTGGTGCTGGTCGTCGGGGGGCTGGTTCTGGGGTTCGTGCCTGGACTGCCGCCGATCCAGCTGAATCCGGATCTCGTGTTCGTGATTTTCCTGCCGCCGCTCTTGTACTGGGAATCGGTGACGGCGCCGACCGACGCGATGCGGTCGAACGCCGCCTGGATCTGGTCGCTCGCGGTCGGACTCGTAATTGCGACGACGGTCGCCGTCGCGTTGACCGTGCACGCCTTGGTCCCGCACATGGCGTGGGCGATCGCCCTCATGCTGGGTGCCATCGTGGCGCCGACGGATGAGACGGCGTCCGCGCCGACACTCGAGCGCTTTCATATCCCGCGGCGGCTGGTCGCGATCATCGAGGGGGAGAGTCTCCTCAACGACGCGGGCTCACTCATCATCTATGCCGCAGCGGTCAGTGCGGTCGTCACGGGGACATTTTCCACGCGCGGCATTCTGGTGCACCTCGTTCTCGCTGCGGGCGGAGCGGTGGCCATCGGTCTCGCGGTCGGGTGGCTTGCGGTGAAGGCCTGGCGAGCGTTCCCCGAATCGGAGATCCAACAGGTGATCTCTCTCATCCTGCCGTTCGCGGCGTACGTCCCGGCGCAGCGGCTCGAATGGTCCGGCGTCCTCGCCGTCGTCACGGCCGGCATCTACGTCAACCGCTACACGCCGATCGTCGTGACGCCGCTCGCGCGCCTGCAAGCGACGGGCTTCTGGGAGACGATGGTGTTCCTCGCGAACGTCGTGATCTTCATGCTCGTCGGTCTGCAGCTCCACGGCATTCTCGCATCATTGTCGCGCTTTTCGGTCTGGTCGCTCGCGATCTATGCGCTCGCCGTCAACGTGACCGTCATCGTGGTGCGCTTCCTCTGGACCTTTGGGCAGGGGGCGGTCTTCCGTCTGCTGCATCCCCGCCGGGGATCCGCGCAGGAGCAATGGAGGTACCAGGTCATTGGCGCGTGGTCCGGGCTTCGGGGAGGGGTGTCGTTGGCGGCGGCGCTGGCCATTCCGGTGGCTGTGGCGGGTGGGCGGCCATTTCCGGACCGCGACCTGCTGATCTTCCTGACCTTCAGCGTGATCCTCGTGACACTCGTGGGAGGGGCGGTCACGCTGCCGTTCGTGGTCTCAGGGCTCAAGATCAAGGAGGATGGCACCGACGAGGCCGAGGAGCGGCGCGCGCTCAAGGCGATGGCGACGGCGGCGCGGGCTCGCATCGATGCGATTGAGCAGGAGGGACGGCTCGAAAAAAGCGCGGCCGCCATGCTGCGGAGACACTACGACCACGAGCTGAACCGCGCCCTGGGGGAGACGGATACCGCGGCGCGGCTCGGCGATGTCGAGCAGGAGATCGTGGACATCGAGCGGGCGACGCTCATCGACCTGCGCAACCGCGGGGACATCGACAATGTCGTGTTGCGCCGGCTGCAATTGTTCCTGGATATGCAGGAGGTGCAGCTCAAACGGACGGGGTGAGGGCCGGCCGGGCACCAGCTCGGACGGGCAGGCATGTGAGAGATAACTTCATGCCGTGACGGCGGTTCGGTTACGCGCGTCAATCTCAGGCATGGCTGCCCTCCTCAAAGAACGCCCGGCCGGGACGTCGATGCGCCGTCTCACGCTCGACGTCGAGGATACGGGCCCGGGATTTCCGGCGGGTGCCGAGTCGCAGGTGTTCGAGCGCTTCTTCACGACGAAGCCTGCGGGTCGAGGAACCGGACTCGGCCTCTGGATCGTGCGCGAGACGGTCGCGGCCTTTGGTGGTACGGCTGTCGCTGCCGGTGGCGGACGCGCTGGCGTAGCGATCCGCCGAACGCAGGGGGGTGGGAGTGGTCAGGCCCGCATGAAGTAGCCGTAGCCGAGGACGAAGATCACATAGATCGCGACGGTGGACCAGCCGAGCGCATTGACGGTATGTGCGAGCTCGCCTGTCACCGCGATCGCCGCGCCGACAACGGATCCGACGAAGCCGCTCACGACGATGAAGCGCCGCGCGTGCGGGTCTTCGACGTGCCGTCCGAGCCAGAGCAATACTCCGGTCTGGAGCAGTGCGGCCGCGAAGAATCGTGTCATGAGAATGGTGGCGGACGTGGGGTCAACGCCGTACTGCGCGAGCGCCGCCGCCGGAGCGACGAGAAAGCATATCCCGAAGAGAAGCGCGAGCACGCTCGCGAACGTCAGGAAACCGCTGAGTCGCATGAAGTCCTCCGAAGGGTGGGGACTGCGTCACACGTGGAACAGCTTAGGGGAGCCGGGTTGGCGGGTCAATCAGGCGGCGGTCTAGCTTGCGGGGATGCCGGTTTCAGAAACGGGTGAGAGTGCGTCGCGGCCGGTCATGAGTCCGGTCGAGTGAGCCCCAAAAAGAGCGCGGGTCTCGTGTTGTATCGTGGAGCCCCTCATACACTTGAGGTGTTGTTAGTGCATCCGGGCGGTCCGATGTGGGCGAAGCGGGACCTGGGCATCTGGTCGATTCCGAAGGGGGAGTTTCTGGACGGGGAGGATCCGTTGCAGGCAGCGCGGCGGGAATTCCAGGAGGAGACGGGGTTCCCGGTGGAGGGTCCGTTCGAGCCGCTCGCGCCGGTGCGTCAAAAGAGCGGCAAGCTCGTGCATGCTTGGATGGTCGCGGGGGACATCGACGCCGCGCGCGCGCACAGCAACACGTTTGAGATGGAGTGGCCACCGAGCTCCGGGCGTCGGCAGGCGTTCCCGGAGGTCGATCGGGTCGAGTGGTTCGGCATGGACGTGGCGCGGCAGAAGATCGTGCCGAGCCAGGCGCCGTTGTTGGAGGAGCTGGAGAGAGCGCTCGCAGCGCGGGGGTAGCGCGCTCATGGCTCCGGGTCGCCGGTGCGCATCGGTCCGGCGCGGTGGACGAGGTAATAGCCTGCGGAGAGCGCGAGGATGAGGGCGGCGAGACCGAGCAGTTGTGGGGCGGAGGCGTGGTCGTAATCGACGTTGATGGCGTGGCGCGCGACGGCGATGACGGCGACGGCGAAGACCACTTCGGTGTGGACGGCCTGGTGGGAGACGTACATGCTGATCGTCCGCATGAGCTCGATGCCGATGAGAACGAGGAGGAATCCGCTGAACAGGTCGCGAAGCGCGGGCTGCTGGTCGAGGGAATCGGTGCCCATGCCGCTGTGGATCACTTCGATGCCGACGACGAAGACCAGCTTCATCGTGGCGTAGAGGAGCACGGCGACGAGCAGGATCAGGAGGACGATGACGATGAACTGTTCCGCCGCGTCGATCACCCGGCCCTTGAGCGCGGCATTCCGGTCCGGTTACGATTTCCTGGATGTCTGACTTCCCGCGACTCTTCGCGTACGACGCCTGGGCGAACCGGGCGATGGTTGCTGGGCTGGGTGCCGCGGGTGAGGTGCCGCCGCGTCCGTTGGCGGTCATGGCGCACATCATCGGGGCGGAGTGGGTGTGGTGGTCGCGGCTCACGCGGGAGCGTGTGCGCCACCCTGTGTGGCCGACCCTTACGCTTGAGCAGTGTGCCGACGAGGCGGTGGAGCTTGGCGAGGTGTGGTCGCACTTGGTCGGCGAGCTGCCACCGGGCTCGCTCTCCGATGGGGTGAAGTACACGAACAGCCAGGGTGAGCACTACGAGAGCACGGTCGGCGACATCCTGCTGCATGTGACGCTGCACTCGGCCTATCACCGCGGTCAGATCGCGAGCGCGATCCGGGCGGCGGGGCACGCGCCACCGTCTACGGACTTCATTCACGCGGTACGACAGGGGTTCGTGCCGGCGCGGGAGAGTTGAGCGAAGTAGCTACGGCAGTCTTAGTGTGACCTTTTGCTACTGTCGCTCGGTGTCGGGCGAGGCGGTGGCGCGGGCGGTCGTGACACGGGGCTGCCCGGAAATCCTTCCCGCATCTCCGGCGGCGGATGGTATCCTCCGCTGCCGTCGCCTTGCTTCTTGTTCTGGCCCGTGTCCTTGCCTCTCCCCTTAGTTGAATCGCTCTTTTGCCGTCCCGGGCCCTGCTGCGCCGTCGAATCCGTTTGCGGGTGCACGCGACGACCGTCGGCGAGGTTCTCGGGCGGCTCGAGGACAACGATGTCGCCGTCGGCCAGGCCGGAATCGACCTCCATCGCGGTGCCGAAATCACGCCCGATGTGGAGGTTACGGATGTGCACGATCGAATCAGGGCCTACGACGGCGGCCTGCGCGACCGACGTCCGAAAGATCAGTGCCGTTGCGGGCAATAGAACCGGCGGGTCCTGTTGCTCCATGCGCAGATGGATGTCGGCGTACATCCCGGGGAGCAGGGCGTGATCGGTATTCGCTGCATCGACCTCGGTGAGAAGGGTGCGCGATGCGGCATCGATCGAGCTGGCCGTGCGGGCGACGCGTCCGGCGTAGCTGTGGCCGGGGAGCTCCTGCACGGTGATGGGGGCAAGCATCCCGATGTGCACTGCGGGTGCGTAGGACTGGGGGACGCCGATGTACACGCGGACAGTGTCTGTCCGCGCCACGGTGAAGAGAGCGGTTTCAGGCGGTGAGCCGACGACGGTGTTCCCGCCGGCCCCTGCGGCCTGCGGGTCACTTGTCGCGCCAGCCGCCGTCACGAAGACGCCGGTCTCGACGTTGCGCGCGGTGACGACACCCGTAAAAGGAGCGACGACGCGTTCGTAGCCTACGAGGGCCTCGAGCCTCCGCACGTTGTTTTCGGCCGCTCCTTCGGAAGCGACGGACGCGTCGAAGTTGGTTTGATAGGTGTCCAGCTCCTGTTTCGTGACGGTGCTATCGCGATACAGAACGTTCCAGCGCTCGAGGTTAGCCGAGTTGAGCTGACGCGTGGTACGGGCGCTGACCACCTCATTGCGCGCCTGTGCGAGCTGCTGGTCGAGATCGGGGGCGTCGATGCGTGCGAGAAGCTGTCCGGCCTGCACGCGCGCGCCGATATCGGTGTACCACTTCGCGACATATCCCGACGCCCGCGCGTACACCGCGGCCGAGCGGTTGGGTTGCAGGGTGCTGGGGAGCATGAGCTCTCCATCGCCGGCGGCCCGGGTGACGACCTGGACGGATACCCGCGGAATGCTGTCGGCGAGTGCGGCCTGCTGGGCGCGAGCCGCCAATTGGCGATGCTGCGCGCGCCGAGAGCAGGCGCCGAGGAGGAGGAATACGGCTAGAATCAGCACGACGACAATCGTCGTGATGACGACCGAGTGTGTCGAGATTTTCCGGCGCGGGTGACCCTCCGACGGCGGATCAGCCATGGGGGGCGTGCGCCGCGAACTGCTCTTCGACGGGGGTAGCGTGGGGTACCTCGATTTCGTGG